>JALWEK010000233.1 GCA_027014185.1 Aquificaceae bacterium | reverse complement strand
TAGGGGGCATCGTAAAATAGGCCCGTGTTGTCGAGCCCAACCGCGTACTCGGTTATCACGAGGGTCCCGAGGTCTCTCTCTTCCTGAAGGCCCCCGGATGTCCCGACCCTGATGATGTTTATCGTGGGGATTTCCCTCTTTCTCTCCATTCTCTCGAAGTCTATCTCGTGGAGGGCGACGATCTCATTAAGGACTATCTCGAGGGAGGGGGTTCCCATACCGGAAGTAGTTACGGAGATCCTCTGCCCCCACTCCATGTATCCGGTGACTGTCCTCAGCCCTCTGTGCTCTACTCTCAGTTCTATATCTCTCAGGAACTCGTCCGCTATAAAGTCAACCCTCTCCGGGTCTCCCACGATTATGATGTCCTCCGAAAGGTCCCCAGGGGACAGGTTGAGGTGATAGACCTTCCCGGAGACCAGGGGCAGGTCCGGTGGATGGAAAGGTTGCTCTCTCATATCATAATTCCATTACTTATATTATTCTCTATGGTAAGAGAGATCGTGACCTATCCTGCGGATGTGCTTACAAAGCCCACAGATAGAGTGGATGTAGTGGATGGTGAGATAGAGAGGCTCATAAAGGACATGTTCGACACGATGTACCATGCGGAGGGTGTGGGCCTTGCGGCCAACCAGATAGGTGTCCCTCTGAGCGTTATGGTTATAGACACCACTCCCAAGGAGGACGCTCCCGATCTTAAGCTCGTCCTTATAAATCCGGAGATAATCAGCTCGGAGGGGAAGATAAAGTACAAGGAAGGCTGCCTCTCCTTCCCGGGTCTGAGCGTTGAGGTGGAGAGGGCGAGGAAGGTAAAGGTAAAAGCCCTGAATGAGCACGGGGAGCCTGTAGAGATAGAACTCGAGGACTTCCCTGCTATCGTCTTCCAGCACGAGCTCGACCACCTTCAGGGTATAACCTTCATAGACAGGCTGAAGGGATGGAGGAGGAGGATAGCCCTAGAGAAGTACAGGAAACTCCAGAAGGAAGCCCAGAGGGTATGAGTGTGAAGACGGAAACGAGGCCCTACCTATCCCTTAAAGACTACTTTCTGAGCAGGTACGGAAAGAGGGTTCAGAAGATAACGGTTGCCCTACCTTTCACCTGCCCGAACAGGGACGGAAGCAAAGCTTGGGGCGGATGTACCTTCTGCTCCGAAGGCTCCAAGCCTTCCATGCTCGATCCTGGTGTGCCTCTAGAGGTCCAGATAGCTGAGGGCATGGAAAGGGCGAAGAGAAAGTACGGTGAGGATATCCTCTTCTTCGTCTATTACCAGTCCTACACGAACACCTACGCGGACCTTGAGACCTTGAAGCGGGTTTACGATACAGCCTTAAAGTTCGAAGGGGTGGTGGGTATAGACGTGGGAACCCGGCCGGACTGTGCTCCCGAGGAGGTCCTCGACCTTCTCACTGACTACGCGGAGAAAGGCCTGGAGGTATGGGTCGAGTACGGTCTCCAGTCGGCAAACTTCGAGACCCTCAAGAGGATAAACAGGGCCCACGGGGTATCCGATTTCGTGGACGCGGTCCTAAGAACCAAGAGGAGACCTCTCAAGGTCTGTGCCCACATCATAGTCGGCCTACCGCACGAGACGAGGGAGGACGTGGTGGAAACGGCCAAGCTCCTCGCCGCCCTACCGATAGATGGCGTGAAGATCCATCCCCTTCACGTTATAAAAGGGACGGTGATGGCCCTTCAGTACGAAAGGGGTGAGTTCGAGACTCTATCCCTGGAGGAGTATGCGGAGCTCTGTGCCGATGTTATAGAGATACTCCCAGAGAACGTGGTTATCCACAGGGTAACCGGGGAGGTGGACGAGGAGAGGCTGATAGCTCCCGACTACTGCTCTCCAAGGAAGAAGAACCTAGTCCTCCAGAAGGTAGAGGGAGTTTTAAAAAGGAGAGGATCCCATCAAGGATCCAACAAGAGTGCCCTGAACAGAGGAG
>JALWEK010000232.1 GCA_027014185.1 Aquificaceae bacterium | reverse complement strand
CCTCCAGAGAGGAGCACTATAACCTTCTTCATGCTTAAATTTTAATCTATGAACATACTCAAGGAGTACAGGCTTATCCCTCTGGAAGAGAAGAACGGGACTCTGAAGCTGCTCGTCCCCAGATCCTTCAAAGAGGAAGACGTGGAAGAGATAAGGTTCAGAACCGGTAAAGATGTAGAGCTTGTAATACTTCCCGACGAGGATTTTGCGAGGGAACTTCAGGAAAGACTCTCGGCGGAGGACATAAAGATAGAAGGTGAGGAGGAGGAAAAGAAGGAAGGCCTTGACCTACTCCACGCTCAGGACGACAGCCCAGCGGTAAGCCTCGTGAACCAGGTTCTTATCAAGGCGAGCACTGTCGGAGCATCGGACATACACTTCGAGCCTTACGAGGACGAGGCGGTGGTACGTCTTAGGATGGACGGCGTTCTCCACGACATACTGAAGGTTCCCATTTCGACCTACCAGAATGTGGTCTCGAGGATAAAGGTCATGTCCAACCTCAACGTGGCCGAGAAGAGGGTCCCTCAGGACGGACGCATACGGGTGAAGATAGGAAACAAGGATCTAGACATAAGGGTCTCTGTGGTTCCCACGGTTTTCGGCGAGAGGGTAGTCCTCAGGCTTCTGGATAAAACGGGTGCTCTGCTTACACTCGAGCAGCTCGGACTTTCGGAAGAGGACAGGAAGAAGGTTGAGAGGCTGGCCAGGAAACCCTACGGTATAGTTCTGGTTACGGGCCCCACAGGCGCGGGTAAATCGACAACCCTATACGCTATGCTCCTGTACGTGAAGGATCCCAAGAAGAACATAATCACGATAGAGGACCCGGTGGAGTACCAGATAAAGGGAATAAGCCAGATACAGGTGAACCCGAAGGTGGGCCTGACCTTCGCGAGCGGCCTCAGATCCGTTCTCAGGCAGGATCCGGACATCATAATGGTCGGCGAGATAAGGGATGCGGAAACTGCCGATATAGCCGTACATGCCGCCCTTACGGGACACCTGGTCCTTTCAACACTCCACACGAACGACGCACCCTCGGCGATAACGAGGCTCTCGGATATGGAGATAGAGCCTTTCCTGATAGCGAGCTCCCTCGAGGGCGTCATAGCCCAGAGGCTGGTGAGGAGGATCTGTGAACACTGTAGGGAGCCCTACAAACCGGATAAGGAGGAGCTCAGGGAGCTAGGGATGGAAGACTTTGAAGGGGAGTTTTACAGGGGGAAGGGTTGTGAGAACTGTCTGGGAACCGGATACAGGGGAAGGATAGGGATATTTGAGGTCCTGGAGCTGGACGATGAGCTCAAGTCCCTCATTACGAAAACCCAAGATTCCAACGAGATTAAGAAGCTAGCGAGAAAGAAGGGCTACAGGACGATGATAGAAGACGGGATAGATAAGGTCAAAAGAGGTATAACCACATCGAGCGAGCTCCTGAGCGTGGTAAGGAGCTAAGACTCTATTATTCCGTAGGTTCGCTTTAAGAACTTCTGCTTCCTTTCCAGGGATCCTATCTTGTCGGCGAGGCGGTTCACAAACTCGTAGGCCTGCTCCTTGGTCATACGCTTCACGTCCACACCTGTGTCCCTGGCCACAACGTCGAATATAACCTCCGAAGCGGGACCTATCTCGTTCTTGAGCTCTTCAAGTATGGCATCCACCTGGTACGGTGCCAGATATTCTCCCCGCGGATGGGCTGTTTCCTTCTCGCTCTTATCTATGAACTCTACCTTCTTGGTCTTGAGTATATCTTCAAGTTCCCGCTCCCTCTCCTTCATGACATCAGAAAGAACACCCATGGACTGATACAGTCTCAGGAAGTTAGTATCCTCCGAGAACAGACCCAGGAGACACATGTTGGCCGACACAGATGTGAAGTAAACGAGATAACCCCTCAGCTTCCCTATCAGAAAGCTCTCCCCCTTCTTCGGATCCTTCTCCAACTCCTTCAGCTCTGAGGACACCCTGCAGAAGGCGTCCACGATCTCGCCGAGCTCCTTCTCCGGTATCTCGTAACTCCCCAGCTTGACAAAACCGCTTCTGTCGAACAGGACTAAGGCTTTTGCCTTCGCCAGACCCCTCTCATGTTCCAGGAAACTCAGAACGTCCTCTTCACCTTTGAAGTTCATTTCACCACTTCGTAGAGGGCCTTAATACTGAGCCTCATCTTCTCGAATGCCTCTGCCAGCTGGGCTATCTCATCGTCCCCTTCTATCTCTATGCTGGCGTCCACCTCCCCTGTGCTGACCTTGTCCATGAGCTCGGTTATATGGAGTATCTTCGAAAGTATGAGCCTCTCTATAAGGAGCTTTATACCGAGTATGGGTCCAACTATCCAGGACAGCTCCATGAAAACCGCAAGGCCCACGGCATATTTCAGAGCCTTACCAGAATCGACTCCGCTCTGAACCAGGGCTATGTAGGTCATGAGACCGACGAAGGCCGCCCCCATGAGGGAACCTATCAGGACTATGAGCATTATCTTGGTTACTATGCTGTCCTTCTTCATCCCTGCTTCGCCTTGCTCATAAGGAGCTTTAAACTCCTCCTCATCCTCTCGAAAGCCTCGGCCATCTTGCCTATCTCGTCTTCAGACTCTATATCGACCTTGGCGTCCACCTCCCCGTCCGTTATCCTGGTGATAACCTCGGTCATGTGCCTTACCTTGGATATGATAAATCTATCTACCAGGACCCTTATCATGTAAACAGGTATGAGGAAGGAGAGTCCGATTATAGCCCCGTAAACCAAAGCCCTTCCGGCGGCCTCATCGGGGGACACACCAGCAAGCACAAGTACCACGTAGAGGGCCCCTGTTGTGAAAGCAGCGCCAACCACCGCCCCACCCAGAACTATAAGAGAGACCTTGTCCAGCAACGTCATTCCAGATTCAGTATGAAGATAAACTCCGCTTCCCAAATTTTTTATAAGAGTTTCTAATCAGAGATTTACTTTTAAGAATTTGCGAATATTCTTAAAAGGGCTTTTCCGGGACCTTCTCCCAGTCCTTCAGGAATAGCTCTATGCCCCTGTCGGTGAGTGGATGCTTGAAGAGCTTTTCCAGAACCGCAAAGGGCATGGTGCATATGTCCGCACCTATAAGGGCCGCCTCCAGAACGTGCATGGGATGTCTTACGCTGGCAACTATTATCTCCGTATCCACCTCGTAGTTGTAGAAGATCTCCTTGATCTCCCTTATCAGCTTCATGCCCTCACCCGATATATCGTCGAGTCTGCCCACGAAGGGTGAAACGTAGGAAGCTCCAACCTTCGCCGCTATCAGGGCCTGCATTGGTGAGAACACCAAGGTAACGTTCGTTGGTATGCCCTCCGCCTCCAAGGTCTGAACCGCCTTCATACCTTCGGGAGTCATGGGTATCTTGACGACGACGTTCTCTCCGAGCTCCGCTAGCAATCTTCCCTCCTTTACCATCCCTTCCGCGTCGAGGGAAACCGTCTCAAGGCTGACGGGCCCGTCCACCTCTTCCAGGATCTCCTTGACGACCTCCTTAAAGGGTCTTCCTGTTTTCGAAACCAGGGTTGGATTAGTGGTAACACCGTCGAGAATTCCCCAGCTGTTGGCCGTCCTTATCTGCTCTATGTCCGCCGTGTCGAGAAAGAACTTCATGATCTTACCTCCTGCAGAAGTTTCTCTTCTTTCTGAAAGCCCAAGAAAACTTTTTTAACCTTTCCCTCTTTAAACACCACCGTGGTGGGTGTGCCGAGTATTCTGAAGCTCCTGGCCAGCTCGAGGCCTTCCCTCTGGGACACGTCCACCCTCCTGACCTTAACCTTGCCGGAGATACTCTCTATAACCGGCTCCATCCTCCTGCAAACTCCGCAGCGAGGTGAGTAAAAGTAAAGTATGCCCTCCCTGCCGAACTTTCTCGGGATCTCCCTACCTACGATCCTTTTAGTTCTCCAGCGTGCGAAGAGCTGCAGTCCGAACATAAAGGCGATAGTGCCGGCCACACCGATAAGGAATATCTTCAGGAACTCCATCGGTCTGAATATTTTAAACCAACGGCCGAAAAGAGCTGTCTCAGTTCCCTTTCGCTGAGCTCCCTCCACTTGCCGGGAGACAGCTTTCCGAGCTTGACAGGCCCAAGGGCAACACGCTTTAGCTTGATAACCGGATGTCCGAAGGAGGCAAGGAACCTCTTGACTATGTGCTTTCTCCCTTCGTGAAATACTATCTCCAGCAACGTATTATCTCCCTCGTAGCGGACTATCTTAACGTCATCCGGCTTGGCAAAGCCGTCTTCCAGTTCGGTTCCGTGCCTCATCTTCCTCAGGGTGTTTTTAGAGACCTTACCCTTCACTAAGGCAAGGTAAACCTTGGGTAGCTTGTATCTAGGATGGAGGATCCTGTTGGCGAGCTCCCCATCGTTCGTGAGAAGCAGGAGCCCTTCCGTGTTGTAGTCGAGCCTCCCAACAGGAAAGACCCTGACGGGGATGTCTTTTATAAGCTCCTCTATTGCCTTCTTTCCGCTCTGCGACTTCCAAAGCTGGGTGAGATAGCAGCAGGGTTTGTTTAGGATTATGTACTTCTTCTGAGGAGGCTTTACCTCCCTCCCGTCCACCTCTACCCTGTCTATTTCGGGGTCCACCTTTACACCCAGCTCGCGTACGACCTCCCCGTTTACCCTTACCCTACCCTCCATTATGAGCTGGTCCGCCTTCCTACGGGAGGTTACACCGCACATGGAGAGGTATCTGTTTAGCCTGACGAGCATGAAGCGGTCAGTCGCTCTCGAGGTCCTTTACAAGTTCCTCCTTTACCTCCGGAGGTATCTCAGCCATGGCCTTGTAGTTCTCGTGGTTTATCTCTATCCTGACGGGCTCCTTCTTGAAGGCCTCAACCTGCTCCGGTGTCAGGGTCCACTTGAGAAAGTGGACAACCGAGGCCTTCCCCTCTTCGTAGTCCATCTGGCTCTTTTCGTCCGCTTCGGCCTTGACAGTGTACTTGTTACCTATGTGCAGATAAACGGCATCGTGTATGCCCACCAGCTTTGGAAGGGTTTCCCTCCTCTCCTTCTCGTCCGGTATCTCTATGAACATGGTAGCTGAAAGCTGGTTCTTCTCAGGTATGAGCTCGTTGTAGGTATCTATCTCGAACTGGATGTCTTCCTCCTTGACCATCCTCTCGGCCCTTACCATCTCCTGGATCTGGAACCAGACGGTATCGAAGTTCTCGAAGACGAAGGTGACCTTATCCCCTACGTGGACTCTCCTCTTCTTCTTGAGCTGGGTTATCTCCTTTACCTTTTCAGGCCTCACCTTCTCGTACTCGTAGAGGTTGAGTATGTCCTTTCTCTCCACCTTTCTCATCTCATCCTCCTCCGTAAGCCCTGTACAGAACCTCTATGGGATGCAGGGGCTGTTTGCCCGTTCCTAGCTCTATCATGTTGCTGGCAAGCGGGCAGTCGGAAACGTAGAGATCCGCATCCTGAGCCTTCAGGTCGTCAAAGAGCCTCGAGCCCACCTTGTAGGCGTGGTCGAAGGTATCTTTCTTCACACCGAAGGTGCCGTCGTGCCCCGAGCACCTGTCCACCACGCGGACCTTGGTGTTAGGTATGAGCCTGAGGAGCGCCACGCCCTTGTATCCCACGTTCAGGGACTTCAGATGGCAGGGTATGTGGTAGGCGATGTTCCCCATCGAGACCTTGAAGTCCTTGTTGAACTTACCCTCCTCGTTTAGCTTCCACAGATACTCGTGGACGTCAAACACCCTCTCGGCAACAGCCTTCACGTCGGGATCGTCCGGAAGGAGCAAGGGGTACTCGTACTTGAGCTGGAGGGCACATGTGGGTATCGGGACTATTATGTCAAAGCCAGCCTCTACATAGGGCTTCAGCCTTTGGACGTTCCTTTTAGCCTTCTCTATGGAGGAGTCTAGGTCTCCCACATCGAAGTAAGGTATCCCGCAGCACTCCTGTGTTTCTGGAAGCTCCACGTGGATGTCGTTCTTCTCGAGGACTCTTGTAAGAGCTATGCCCTTCTGGAG
>JALWEK010000231.1 GCA_027014185.1 Aquificaceae bacterium | reverse complement strand
GGAGAAGAAAATCGACTTAATATTAGACAAACTGGAGAAGATAGAGGAATTACTATTTATAGAGGAAGCAGAGCCCTATGAGGACGAGTTGGAAGTAATAAAGGAGTATCTGGAGGAAGGGGACTCGGTTTTAGATGTTGGAACGGGCAGCGGGATACTCTCCATAGTTGCCAAGAAGCTGGGCGCGGGCAGGGTCCTGGGGATAGACGTCAGTGAGAATGCTGTCCGCTCCTGTAAGGAGAACGCAGAGCTGAACGGGCTGCAAATAGAATGCAGGCTTGCAAGACCCTCGGAGATTAAGGACAGGTTCGATCTCCTCGTTGCCAACCTAGAACTTCCCATATTCAAGGAAGAGCTGGACAACATGAGGCATCTCTTCAGGAGATGCGCGATATTCTCAGGCATATACAGAAGGGAGGAGCTCGAAGAGTTCCTTGATATGCTTGGCCGCAGGGGTCTATTACCAGATAGAATATTGGAGGAAGAAGATTGGTTCGCCGTAGGGATTAGGAATGAGAGGGATTAAGAAGCTCATAAGGGCACTGGTATTCCTCGCCCTTATAGGGATTGTAGGGTTCACACTTTACAACACCTTCTTCCTCAAACCCAAAGTTGAAGGCCTGGAAAGTCTGGAGAAACTCCCTAAGAAGAAGGAGATCAGCCTCGTAGTGTCTCCGAGGGCCTATGTGGACAGTGTGGTTGTCAGGGCTATTCAGGGGAGCAAAGAGATAGTTCTGTTCGAGGGAAAACTGCCCTCCAGGGTAAACGAGGTAAGGTTTACGGTGGAGCCCAAAAAGCTGGGACTCAGGGACGGCGAAGCGAAGATAGAGGTAGAGCTCAGAAGATTTCTCCTCCTGAAGGAGAGCTTTGAGCTCAAGGCTAAGATAGATACCCAACCCCCGAGGATTCACCTCATTTACGCGCCCTACACGGTACTCCAAGGTGGGTCCGGTGGGATAAGGGCCAGGCTGAGCGAACCTGTGGAGCTTTACGTCGAGGTGGGGGGCGAGAGGTTCAGATCCTACAAGATAGGGGAAGACGTATATATAGCCCTCTTCGGGGTTCCCGTGAACACATCGCCGAAGGACGTTATAAAGATAGTTGCTATAGACGAGGTGGGAAACAAGACCGTCCTACCTCTTGGGACAGGAATAAAGAGGAACAACTTCAGGACGGTTTGGATAGAGCTAAAGGGTAGGGAGAAGATAATAGCACCGAAGCTGCACACCATACTGGGCGGGGAGCTGGAGGATATGGATTTCGTTAGCCTCTTTAAGAAGGTGAACGAGGAGATCAGAAAGCAGAACGAGGAGAAGATACGCCAGATAGGAAGCAGGTCAGAGCCCCAGAGGTTCTGGAGGGGAAGGTTCCTTCAGCTCAGAAACAGCAAGGTCCTCTCAAGATACGGGGAGAGGAGGAAATACACATACAGAGGGAAGCTGATAAGCAAGAGCTGGCATCTCGGCTACGACCTCGCCTCGGTGAAGAACGCTAAGGTTGTGGCTGCAAACAGTGGCAGGGTGGTTTTCGCCGGAGATCTTGGCATCTACGGAAACACGATAATCATAGACCACGGGTACGGCCTCATGAGTCTCTACGCCCACCTTGCGGACTTCAAGGTGAAGGAAGGAGACATCGTTAGAAAAGGGCAAGTTATAGGTTATACGGACACGACGGGTCTCGCCTTCGGAGATCACCTTCACTTCGGAATACTAGTGGACGGGTACGAGGTAACCCCACTGGAGTGGTGGGACAGGAAGTGGATAAGGACCAGGATAGAGCCCATCTTCTCAGAATAGGTGGCAGAGTCTGTTCAGGTAAGCGAGCCTGAAGCTGTCCCCCTCCATCTCAAGGAGGCTCACCCCAGTGTTGTCCATGTGAACCTGCCAGAGCTTCTCAAGACCGAAACCGAGCGACAAGCACACCATGGCGTGCAGGGTCCCTCCGTGCCCTACCACCGCTATCCTGTTTTCCGTCCTACCTTTGAGGTCCTCCAGAAAGGAGAGCACCCTCTTCTCGAAAGCCTCCATGGGTTCCTGAGTTGGGAGCGGAAACTTAACAGGGTTCTTAAGCCAGCTAGTCATCATATCCCTCTCCTTCTCGAACAGCTCCCAGAAGTTCTTTCCCTCCAGCACGCCAAAGGACATCTCTTTTATCCTCTCGTCCACCTCGAGGTCTATATCCAGAACGTCCGAGATAGTTAGGGCCGTCTTGTAGGCCCTCTTCTGAGGAGAGCTTATGACCACCTCCACGCCCTCGTCGGCTAAAAACTTCGCAACCAGGCGAGCTTGGACGAACCCGAGGGGGGTAAGATCGCTGTCGAGCCTACCCTGAAATATTCCCTTCTCGTTGAACTCACTCTGGGCGTGCCTTACGAGGTATATGTACTTCCTCATATCTGCTCAAATAGAACGTCCAGAACCTGGGCGAGCACGTCTATCTCCCAGTTCTGGTAAGGCTCATCCTTGTTTACAATAACCACTATCCCGAGGGTCTCAAAGTAAAGGATCATCTTCGCCAGGTTCACTAGACCGCACAGGCGGGCCGACTTCAGATCCTTTATCTTCACCCTCGGCACCGGTTTGTCCGATTCTCTGAACACATCGAGGAGTTCCTGTTTAACGTTGTAGTATAGTCCTTCAAAATCACAGGACATCAGTACCTCCTTGAATCATTTCTTTCACCACCTCAGCGTCGCTGAAGGGATATTTTACCCCTCCGATCTCCTGATACTCTTCGTGTCCCTTCCCCAGGATAGTCACGATATCCCCCTCCCTGGCCATGTTTACAGCCTCCGATATAGCCTCTCTCCTGTCCTCGATCACAACAGCCCTGTCCCTTTGTCTTATTCCCTCGAGTATGTCCCCGATTATCCTTTTAGGATTCTCGAACCTCGGGTTGTCGGATGTAACCACCAGAAGGTCGCTCCACCTCTCCGCCGCCTTACCCATAAGAGGTCTCTTCCCCCTGTCCCTGTTCCCGCCAGCGCCGAATACGGTTATAACCCTGCCCTTTGCGAGTCTCCTTACCGTCCTCAGAACGTTGTCGATAGCGTCGGGGGTGTGGGCGTAATCCACAATAACGAGGAAACCCTTCGGAGATCTGTAAACCTCGAACCTTCCCGGCACGTACACGCTCTCGAGAGCTCTCTGGATAACTTCAGGATCGATACCGACCCTGAGCGCGTAGGTCAGGGCCGCGGAGAGGTTGTAAGCCTGGAAGTCCCCTATCAGGTTCGACCTAAACTCAAAAACCTTTGAGAGGAATTCAACGGTGAGCTTAGAACCCTCAAAATCCGTTTCAAAGTCGATTATCCTGAGATCTCCCTCCCTACCGTAACCGAGGGCTCTACGCCCAAGCTCTTCCAGGAGCCTTCTACCGTACGGATCGTCCGAGTTCACAACGGCAAAATCGTAATTGTAGTCCGTGAAGAGCCTTCTCTTGGAGAAAAAATAACTCTCCATATCCCCGTGGTAATCGAGGTGGTCCTGGGTCAGGTTTGTAAATATAACGGCTTCGAACTCTGTCCCCCAAACCCGATACTGATCGAGAGCGTGGGATGATACCTCCGCTACCACGTGGGAGGCCCCCATGTCTAGCATGCGTCTTAGAGTTCCATGCCATGTAACCGGTTCCGGAGTTGTCCTGCCATCCCCCAAGACTTTCTCTCCGAGCCTGTACTGAACCGTTCCCACAAGGCCCGCTCTTAACCCGGCCTCCCTGAGTATTCTCTCCAGCACATACGTTGTAGTTGTCTTTCCGTTCGTCCCTGTAACGCCCACAACCTTAAGTTTCTTGGAAGGCTCTCCGAAGAAGAGATGAGCGCTCTCGGCAAGAACCTTCCTTGTGCTGTCCACCTTCAGGAGCCCGCCTTCAAAGCCCTCCACATACTTTTCTACAACTGCCGCTATGGCCCCTCTTTCAAAAGCCTCCCTTATAAAATCATGCCCGTCAAAGTTGGTCCCTTTAATAGCGAAGAAGATAAAACCTTCCCTCACTTCTTTGGAGTTAGGGGTTATACCTTTGGCCTTTAGTACAACCTTCAAAATATCTTCAGGGAGATCCATTTGGGAGTAATATTACACCATTCAAGCTAGATAATTTCAAATTGGGAATTTTAGCATATTCTTAAATAACTTAACTTAATGGAAATTTAAGCGAATAAAATAGGCAAAAAAACAGATCCTAATGTATTATTTAAAGGTAGATAAAATCATTAGGGGGTAGATCATGAGGTTTAAAATAGTGGTCATTGTATTATTCTTGCTTGCTCCTAGCTTAATGTTCGGCATAGGCTTCAGTCCTAAAAAGTTTACAAAATGGGGTTTTGAATTTTTTGGGGTTATGGACATAATGAAAGATCTCTTTCAGTGCTTTATGCCTCAATGTAACATGGTTTACACATACGATTTAGCCTATCAATACTACAGCACTTCGCAAAACAAAAACTACGATATAGTTGTAGTAGCTGGTGGACTTGGGGATCCTCAGCAGGAAACCGGCTATAGTATACTTGTAGTCTCGCTTGATGGCGGGTTCACTTGGTATCCGCTCCCCAAGGATTACACAGATCCACAGGATATAACCTTCTTCTCGAGAAAGCTGTGGGCTGTAGCTGGAGGATTATTAAATATAAAAGTAGGAAACAACTCATCTCAAGCCCCCGTCTTTGTTGCTTCAGGTGACGAAGGTATAGTAGTGGTAGCTACCTTTTACAATGGAAAGTGGTATGTCAAAGAACTTTCCTCCACATTTTGTGGAGACGATATACTCGCTATAGAGTACATAAAGGATGGTATATTCATAGGTGTAGGTGATGATGGTAGGATATGCAAGTTTACTATAACTGAAGTAGCCCTATCACAATCAAGCTCGGGAGATATCATAGGTAATATTAAGGAGGTAAAGTATACAGGAAAATATGTATTCGGACTTCGTAGCAAAATAGATAATAGCAGGATTTACACATTTCTGTACGGTATAGCTTCCAATGATAATTATATAGTTATGGTAGGCGATTTGGGGAAAGTGTACTTCGTTGATATAAATGATATAAACAATCATTGGAACAGCGATTTTAGCAGGTATTTTAAGGCTCAGGAAATCAGCACGTGCTATGAATTTAATGCTAACACAAGAGATGAAAGCTTAATTCCAAAACCTATAGATCCTATATACGATGTAATATTTGATAATGGTCACGCCTTTATAGCAGTTGGGCAAAACGGTGCGTTCTACGAGATATATCCACAAGAAGGCAGAATGGTAAAGATTCCTGTTTTTCTCAAACCAGAAGAAAATGGTTCCTTCGCCAGTTCAAGGGATGGTTCCTGGCAGGTAATCCCTCCTCTCACTTTTAAAGGTATAGCTATTAACAATACACTCGGTGCTAAAATCTACATGATAGTTAGCAGGGAAGGAACTATACTGCTTTCTAACGAAGGTTACAAAACGGGAGGATGGATATCCATATCTCCTGATCCAGCATACAGGGTTCAGCTTAACAAGACCGTAGCGACAAGAAGCGGCTTCTCTTCAGGAGCGCTCGGGATGAACTTCACCATAGTTCCCACACCAAGACTGACCTTCTATCCAGAAGACATATACATACCCTTTAGCGCGGACGGAGGAACTTTCTATGTTATAGCGAGATTCAAAAACAACACTTTGCTACCTGTTACTATAACGAATGTTAGCATAGATAGAATTGCCACTACTGGAAATAATGGAAACCTTAGCGAATTGAGTGGTATAGAATGTACCGAAAGCTTAAGCAATAACTCTTCACTTCCCTTTACAATCAAACCCGGTGATGTTTGTGAGCATACTTTTGTATATACACAGGAAATCTACAACAGCGACAACTATTCTGTATATGTTAACGACGACTTTTATCTGATAACTTACTGGTTGCAGGATTACATGGATCAGACCAGGTCCATACCTGCCGCTGTTACAGTTCAGGTAGCCCAGAAAATGGATACAAAGGAAGGGACTATAGTAACCGTAGGAGGATGCA
>JALWEK010000230.1 GCA_027014185.1 Aquificaceae bacterium | reverse complement strand
GTGTGAAGTCTCCCGGCCGTGTCTATCAAGACAAGATCGTACCCTCCGTTTATAGCCCTCTCGATACCTTCGTAAACCACGGAGGCCGGATCCGCCCCCTCATGCTTCTTGGTTATCTCCACACCGGCTCTGCTCGCCCACACCTCGAGCTGTTCTATAGCGGCCGCTCTGAAGGTGTCCGCCGCTACTAGCATGACTTTCTTACCCTCACCTGCAAACTTGTAGGCGAGCTTTCCGATCGTGGTCGTCTTCCCAGAGCCGTTTACGCCAAGGAAGAGGATAACTGCGGGCTTCCTGCCCTGGGGAAGGTTGAGCTTTCCCTCACAGCCCTTCAGGAGCTCCTTCACCTTCCCCTTCGTAACCTCCTTGAGCTCCTCGGAGGTCTTTATATTCTTTCTTATCGCTGTCTTCCTCAGATCCTCAACTAGGTTTACCGCGGTCTTAACCCCAACGTCCGCCTTTACAAGAAGCTCCTCAAGCTCCTCAAAGAGCTCATCGTCCACCTTCCTTCCCCTGAAGATGACGCCGAACTCCACGCTCTCTTTAGTCTTCTTCAGGCCCTTTCTGAGCTTGTCCAGGAGGCTTTCCTTCTTCTCCTCCACAAGCCCGAGATCCCGTTTTACGCTCAGGATCTTCTCCTCTACCTCATCACTCTTAGAAGGTGGAGCTATCTTCCTCGCCCTCTCCAGTATCTCAAGAGCTTTATCCTTCTTCCCTGTGGCGCTCAGTATGTTCCCTACCCTGTAGAGGCTCTCGAAATCCCCGACCTTGAGGTATTCCTCAACGGCCATAGCGTAGTTGCCTACCTTCTTGTAAACCAGGCCCCGGGTTTTGGCATTGCCAAGCTCTTCTCCGTATCTCTCTAGGAGTCTGTACGCCTGTAGGTAGTTCTCCTCATCAACGTACAGGTCGAATAGGACCTTGCGGAGGTCCGGATCATCCTCGTACCTTTCCAAGAGCTTTTTAGCCTTGTCCTTCTTTCCCTTTCTTAGGAGCTCCAGTATGGCGCTCTTATCACCCTTCTCGGCTCTCTTTTCTACTTCGGATTTTTTGAAGAAGAGCATGTTAAGTATTATCCTAAAAATGCGACGATGGAGGTTGAGGTTCTTAAGTTCTACCCCTTCGAACTCCCCGGCAGGAGAGGAGGGCTGGTGGGCTACGCGGACGTGAAGGTGGGAGACCTTCTTGTGATAAAGGCCGTGAGGCTGATGAGGAACCGCTACGGTGGATACTACGTCCAGATGCCGAGCGTTCAGCTTGGCGACAGGAACTATGAAGTGGTAGAGGTAATCTCCAAGGATCTCCTGGAGAAGATAAGGAGGAAAGTCAAGGAATTTTACGAGGAAAGGTTTAAAATATAAAACCTCAATTATGGGTTCTATCGTCCAGTCCTTCGGTTTCTTCGTGTTCACACTCATCCTCTTTGCCGGAGTCGTTATATACGGGCTGTTCCACCTCGACGAGCCGAATCTCGTGTACTGGAGCGTGTTCGGAATCTCTGCCCTCCTGTTCTGTCTGGGGCTCGGGGCTACCCTTTACAGGGGCTTCAAAGATCTGGTCAAAGATTACCGTAGGCACGGCAACTTCTGGGGCTTCCTCTACGACTTCTTCGCATCCCTCAAGCTTGCCATATTCATAATGCTACTTCTGGGCATATTCTCCATGCTAGGATCCACCTATATAGAGCAAAACCAGCCCTTCGAGACATACCTGGACCGCTTCGGACCCACCAAGGCGGTGTGGTTCTGGAAGCTCTGGCTCAACGATGTATTCCACTCCTGGTACTATATAGCCCTCATAGTCCTCCTGGCTATAAACCTTATAGTCTGCTCCATAAAGAGGCTGCCCAGGATATGGAGGCAGACCTTCGGCTCGGAGAGGATCCTCAAACTGGACGAGAAGGCGGAGAAGCATCTGAAGCCTATAAACGTGAGGGTAAAGGACCCCCAGGATGTAATAGACCTACTCATAAAGAAGGGTTTCAAGGTCTATAAGGAGGAGGAAGGGGGGAAGATATACCTCTTTGCGGAGAAGGGCAGGTACTCGAGGCTGGGGGTCTATATAGTTCACATAGCCCTGCTCGTAATAATGCTCGGAGCCCTCATAGACGCGATCTTCGGCGTGAGGGGCTTCCTTCCGGTGCCCGAGGGTGAGACCTCCAACATAATGCTTGTGGGCCCGGAGGACAGAAGGGTTAAACTTCCCTTCGCGGTTCACCTGAAGGACTTCAGGATAATAACCTACGGAGAGGAGGCCCAGCAGAAGGGGATAAAGGTGGCGGAGGCCTTCAAGGACGCGGTGGCCTCCTACCAGAGCGAGATAGAGATAATAAACTCGGGAAAGAAGGTGGCCGAGGGTATAGTTGAGGTGAACAAGCCTTTCGATTTTAAAAGTTACAGGATCTTCCAGGCCTCCTACGGGCTGACGGGGGGTGTGGGGGAGATGGGTGTCGTGGTCGTTGACAAAGACAAGGCCCAGAAGGATGCGAAGGAAGCTATAGTGGGGAGGTTCACCGTGGGGAGCGGTAAGGTCACCGAGTTCAAGGACATGCTGATCTCGGTGGAGAGGGTAATGCTCAACATACACAACCCCCAGGCCGGCATGGACGGGGAGCTCGCCCCCGCCGTGGTTCTGAAGGTCCTCTGGAAGAGGAAGGCTTACAACGTTCCGGTTGTTTACGACCCCCAGATAACCGTCCTCGTTTACTCCGAGGTAAAGGAGCTCGAGGATTTTCCCTACGTATTCTTCATGGATGGCTTCGTCCCCCAGTTCTACTCGGGCTTCCAGGTATCCTTCCATCCGGGGACCAACATAATATGGCTCGGATCCATAATCCTCGTTCTGGGGATGGCGGTGGCCTTCTACACCGTCCATCGCAAGGTGTGGGTCAGGATAGAGGGGGACACCGCCAAGATAGCCTTCTACTCACACAAGTTCAGGGAGGAGTTCAAGAGGAGCTTCCTAAGAGAGCTTGAGACAGTTCACCTTCATGGAAAGGGCGGCTAAGTTACCGATTATACTTTTGGTGGGGGAAGATGAGGGGACGCCTCGTAATTAAGGTAGGTCTTCTGCTCTTGGTTCTTCTCGTTCTCACCGTAGCCATAGTAGGTGTGTTCGTCAGGAAGAGCGTCCTGGAAAGCTCCGAAGAGACCGCCCGTACAGTGGCGGAGATAGTGAGGGACAGCCTGACCTCATACATGGTCCTGGGGGTTATAGATAAGAGGGATATACTGCTGGAGCAGATCAGGAGCACTCAGGGACTCGAGTACGTGAGGGTGATCAGGGGTGAGCCTGTAGTCAGGCAGTTCGGTCCGGGGAAAGAGAGCGAACGTCCTATGGACGCCCTCGAGCTAGAGGTTATAAAGAAGGGAATTCCAAAGAGCGAGCTAATAGAGACTAAAGACAAGGTTCTTTACAGGCTCGTAATGCCTTACAAAGCGAGCTCGAAGGGCGAGATCAACTGTATGCGGTGCCATCAGGTTAAGGAGGGTGAGGTTCTAGGCGCTGTGAGCATAGGTATGGATCTCACCCAAAAGAGAACGGAGGCTATGGTCCTCTTAGGAGCCTACACCCTTACGGCGGGAGGAGTCTTCGCCTTCCTCTTCTGGATACTGATCAGGCACTTCGAGCCCTACAGAAAGCTCTTCGAGGAGATGAAGTCGGTTCTTAACTCCTTCAAGGAGGGAGACTTCAGGAAGAGGATAAGGATAAGCCTCGAGGACGAGGCCGGCGACCTTGCGAGGGTTATAAACAGCGTTGGCGAGACGCTCGGAAAGACCCTGTTGAGCATCAGGGAGAAGGTCTCCATGCTTATAGGCTACAACGTGCTCGAGACAGAGAACGCACTCAAAGATACCGAGAAGATAGTCGAGGAGCTCGTGAAGATCTCGCACTTCAAGAGAACTATAGAGCAGGATATGAGCAAGAGCGATATATACTCGCGCCTGGAACTGGTCCTTTCGGACTACATGAGCCTGGACAAGTTCTCCATATACGAGGTGGACGAGGGAAGGAACAGGATGGAGCTGGTGACTGTGCACGGGGAGAAGATGTGGTGCTCTGAAAGCATACTGGAGAACGCCAACGAGTGCAGGGCAAAGAGAACGGGTGAGGACGTGGACTCCCAGGAGTTCCCCTGTATATGCCCCAAGTTCGCCCACAACGATCTCTGCTCGACCCAGGGGATCCAGTACTACTGCATACCGGTGAATGTGGGAGGGAAGGTGGGGAACGTCGTTCAGATAGTCTATGAGAAGGAGATGGATATGTTCGTCAGGATGCTGATCCCTTACATAAAGGGGTACCTACAGGAGGCATCTCCCGTTCTAGAGTCGAGAGGACTTATGGAGCTACTCAAGCAGCAATCTTACATAGATCAGCTTACGGGACTTTACAACAGGAGGTTCCTCGAGGAGATAGCGGACAAGCTCTCGGCCCAGATAAAGAGGAGAGGGACGACCCTCGGGATACTTATGGTCGATATAGATTACTTCAAGAAGGTGAACGATCAGTACGGACACGACGTAGGAGACAGAGTTCTCAAGGAGATCGCTCAGACTATAAGAAATACGGTGAGGGAGGCCGACTACGTTATAAGGTTCGGCGGTGAGGAGATAATGGTTCTACTCGTGGACGTGAAGGAGGGCAAGGCTAAGGAGGTTGCCGAGAAGATAAGGAGGGCGGTAGAGAACAAAGTTATAGAGTTCTCGGGGGGCGTTATAAAGAAGACGGTCAGCATAGGGGTATCCGAGTTTCCAAAGGACTGCGATGGTAAGCTCTGGCAGTGCATAAAATTCGCCGACGTTGCTCTTTACAGAGCCAAGGAGGAGGGGAGGAACAGGGTTGTGAGGTTCACCCCAGACATGTGGTCCGGGGAAGAGTACTAAAAACTTGACAACATCATACTCAAGAAATATTATAAAGACAGTTGAATTGAGGAGGTGGGATAATGATAAGTGAGAACCTTTTTTCTGCCAAATCCCTGGATTATTTAGAGAGGGCTAAGGAGATAGCCCGTCAGGAGGGAGACACGAAGGTAGATACGGACCATCTGCTCGTAGCCCTCCTCTCTGAAGAGGGCTCTCCTCTGGCGAAGTTCCTGGAGAAAAGGGGAGTAGAGCGTAGGGAGTTTCTCAAGAGGATAAAGGAGCATCTTCAGAACCTAAAGGAGCAGATAGACAAGGCCGTGGAGCAGGAGGCAAAGCATCTTATAAACCTTCGCTCCCAGATAATGCAGGTAAAGTCCGACATAGGGGGAGTCCAGGCGGAGCTCGAAAAGATCAAGAGGGCGAGGCAGAGGCTCCTGGAGGAGATAGAGAGGGCCAGGAGATACGGCGACTACTGGACTTTAGAGAGCCTCCAGCTAGAACTCAGGCAGCTCGAATCAGTTGAGCAGAGCTACAGGAGACAACTCGAGAGTGTGGAGAAGAGTTTAACCTCCGTGTTCAGCCCGGAGGACGTGAGGGCATTCCTGGAGAACAGACTCTCCATCGACGGCCTCATAAGGAAGGCCATCGAGAAGTCCTCCCTAATCGAGCAGATAAAGGAGATAGGCATCTCGCCCGACAGGGTGATGGACAGGATAGGAGAGAAGGTCTTTGGAAAGAAGCCGAGCTTCGATTACAGCGAGTATCTGATAAGGGTCCTTGAGAACGCCCAGAACAGGGCGGTGAGTGAGGGCGAGAGCCAGGTCCAGCCCTCCCACATAGGTGCGGCCCTAGTGGAGGCAAAGGATACCATCGGAGGTAGATTAATAAATCAGGTGATAGGAGGTGAGAAGGAGATGAAGGACGTTCAGCAGGAACTCAAAGAGGAGGAGAAGTCTCCCCTCGAGAGGTTCGGTGTGAACCTAACCGAGCTTGCAAGGGAAGGAAAGCTCGATCCCGTAATAGGAAGGGAGAGAGAGATAAACCAGCTTATCGAGGTCCTTCTGAGGAGGACCAAGAACAACCCGGTTCTCGTGGGAGATCCCGGAGTGGGTAAGACCGCGATAGTGGAAGGCCTAGCCCAGAGGATAGTGAACAAAGAGGTTCCCCCTGAGCTTCAGGATAAGGAGATATGGGCGATAGATATGGCAACACTGCTCGCCGGCTCCAAGTACAGGGGGGAGTTTGAGGAAAGGCTGAAGGCTCTCCTCGAGGAAGTAAAGGAGAAGGGGAACGTAATCCTCTTCATAGACGAGATCCATACCATAGTAGGGGCTGGAAAGGCAGAGGGCGCAGTGGATGCTGGAAACATCATGAAGCCAGCTCTGGCCAGGGGCGAGATAAGGGTGATAGGTGCGACCACGGTGGACGAGTACAGGAAGTACATAGAGAAAGACCCGGCCCTGGAGAGGAGGTTCCAGCCCATATACGTGGACGAGCCCACCGTGGAGGAGACCATAGAGATACTCAAGGGCCTCAGGCCCAAGCTTGAACAACACCACAAGGTCAAGATCTCGGACGAGGCAATAGAGGCTGCGGTCAAGCTCACCAAGAGGTACGTGACCTTCAGGAAGCTCCCAGATAAAGCCATAGACGCCCTCGACCAGGCGGCGGCGAGGAAGAAGCTCTCAGTGATATCCGTCCCTCCCGAGATACAGGAGATAGAGAGGAAGATAAAGTCCCTCGACGAGGAGATAATGAAGGCCAACCTCGAGGGAGACTACGAGAAGGAAGCACAGCTAAAGATCCAGAAGACCCAGCTCGAGAAGGAAAAGAGGGAGCTTACCGAGAAGTTAGGTAGCGTGGACGTGAAGATCCAGGAGATCAAGAAGAGGATAGAGGAGCTCGACAGGGAGATAATGAAGGCCGCCGAGAGCGGAGACTACGAGAGGGAGGCACAGCTCAAGATAGAGAAGGTGAATCTTGAAAAGGAACTCAAGGCCCTTGAATCCCAGAAGGCGCAGGAGCTTGTCGTGACTTGGGACGACGTTGCCCAGGTGGTATCCGAGTGGACCGGAATACCTGTGACCAGACTCAAAGAGGAGGAGATGGAGAAGCTCCTCAAACTCGAGGAGGAACTTCACAAGAGGGTGGTAGATCAGGAACATGCGGTAAAGGCGGTGGCCGAGGCCATAAGGAGGGCAAGGGCAGGACTCAAAGACCCCAAGAGGCCCATAGCCAGCTTCCTTTTCCTCGGACCTACGGGAGTCGGAAAGACCGAGCTCTCCAAAGCCCTTGCGGAACTGCTCTTCGGTGAGGAGGACGCCCTCATCAGGCTCGATATGTCCGAGTTCAAAGAGGAGCACTCGGTAGCGAAGCTCATAGGTGCACCCCCCGGATACGTAGGATACGAGGAGGGCGGAAAGCTCACGGAGGCGGTAAGGAGAAAGCCTTACTCCGTGATACTTCTTGACGAGATAGAGAAGGCTCATCCGAGGGTTTTTGACCTGTTCTTACAGGTTCTCGACGACGGAAGGCTCACCGACTCCCACGGCAGGACTGTAGACTTCAGAAACACGGTCATCATAATGACCTCCAACATAGGCTCCCAGTACCTTCTCAACATACCCGTGGACGCGAGCGAGGACGTTGTAGAGAGGGAGTTCGAGAAGGCAAAGGAGAAGGTCCTCGAGGAGCTCAAGATGTTCTTCAGGCCCGAGTTCCTCAACAGGGTGGACGAGGTGATAGTCTTCAAGCCTCTCACGATGAGAGAGCTCTCCCAGATAATCGATCTTCTGATAGCCAACGTGAACAAGAGACTCGCCGAGAGAAACATAAAGGTAGAGCTTACCGAAAGCGCCAAGAAGGAGCTCGTGGCACGTGGATACGATCCCGCATTCGGTGCGAGGCCCCTGAAGAGAACCATACAGAGGTACGTGGAAACCCCTCTCGCGGACAAGATAATAAGGGGTGAGATAAAGGACGGCATGACCGTGGTGGTCGATTACGAGGATGGAGAGTTCAAGTTCATCCCGAAAGAGGAGTATCAGCCGGCCACGGCATCAGGTGGCGACTCCAAGGATGAGGAGGGCTCCTGAGCGCGCCCTTCTCCTTTATAATTAATACCCAACGGGGCGTAGCTCAGGTGGTAGAGCGCTGGCTTCGGGAGCCAGAGGTCGGCGGTTCAAGTCCGCTCGCCCCGACCACTGATGTAAAAAACAGGATAAAGTGAGACTGGACACTAAAAAATGCGACTGGCACACGATAAAATGCGACTGAGAAAGATCCTTAGAAATCACATAAAGCCGCACTTCCAGGAGGAGCCTTCCAGATCCTCCTTCTTGTAGGATGTCAACCTGTTTACATCGAGCCCCTCGGTCTCTTTGTCCAGGAAGCTGAGAAGGAGCTCAGCCATGGTTCTGTAATACTCTTCCTCAGTTGTAGAAATCAGAGTATCCGCAAAAACCTTGTACCATCTTCCTAAATGATCCCTAAGAAACTTAGTGTAAGCGTCCTGGACTATCTCCTTACCCTCGCCCTCTAAGAAGGTGAGCTTCTGACTCAGGAAGGAGAGAAACTCGAGCTCAGCAACGAGGCTGTCCGGTTCTTGAGGGGGCTTTACCTCTAGGCCAAAGGCCTTGTAGAAACCCTCTATGTCCGCCATCTCTATCACGCGCCTACCCATCTTGTCCAGCTCGTAGGAGGTTTCCCTCGCGGGAGCCTTTAGCTGGGTCTCGAAAAGCGTGGTGAACTCGCCCTGGAGGGCTTCTACCTTATCCAGACAGGAAGAGAGAACATCTCTTAGCTTGGATACGGGAAAGCCCACGCCAACCGCCTTCAAGCTCTTCTCCAGATCCGGAAGGGCTTCGGAAAGCTCCCAGAGGCCCTTCTCGGAAGGATAAGAGAAGGCGAGGGCGAGGAAGCGGTAAAGGAAGGCTTTCTCTATCATGACTCACCTCTCTATCCTTAGTTTTATCCACTGGTAGCTGAGGACCTTTCTCGCCCCCCTATTTCCGCTACTTCCATCCCATACGGCGAAGGTAACGAAGGTGTCCTTCCCGGGTCCCCACTCGGGGTTGCTCGTGTTCTCCTCCACGAAGTCCCTCTTTATCACCACGTACCACTTCCCGTTCCTGTAAACTCCTTTTCCGTCCGCCCCCTGAACGTCCTTCCATGTAGAGGAGCCGTAGCCTTCCGCCACAACCTCCCTTATGGGCGTTTTGAGGGTGTTCTTCCTGTAAACCTTCTCACCCCCTATGTAGGCGAGAGCGTACTGGTTTGCCCAGTCTTCAGGGTAACGGTAGGGGGGCTTTGCGTGGGGATACCAGTCGTAGGCGTAGTTGGGATGTATCTTGGCAACATCAGAGTAGCCGTTGTCTATGTTCTCCTGCCTGAAGGCGGTCCAGTGAAGGATTAGGACCCTCTTTTCCTTGTCTCCCATCGTTATGGGAACGTCCGCACTCGGCTCATAGGGGATTTGAACCGCGACCGCGTCCGAGAACTTGTTTATGAGATGGAACCTGTCCTGGGTCTTATCCTCCCAGATCAGTAGGAAGGCTATCTCCTTACCGTTGTTTACACTCTTGACGGTTATCTCGCTGACGGGCAGATTCACCTCCATGGGCTTTGTAACCGTCTGTCCCGCGAGTGGAACCTTAACCGCCTTCGCCTTCCTCCAGACCTTGCTGAAGGGGTCCGTGGGTATGGAACCTTTAACCTTAACCGATACGAGTTCGAGTCCGAAGGAAAGTGCCAAGCCTGCGAGGAAAGTTATAAAACCAACGACCAGCCCGTTCATATCACCACCTCCTCAAGGTATGTCCTGCCTGACCACGCCGAGCCTCTCGTCCTTGTGGGGCCTTATCTGGAAAGGCTCGTAGAGGGGGACCCTCACTATCTCGTTCATGTTCTCGTCGTAGCCTATGACCTCCTTGGTTCCCGCGCTGAAGTGGTGGACAATCCTGTCTGTGGAGCCAAAGAGGTGAAGAAGCGCCTGAAGCTCTGGCTCTTTCCCCTCTCTCATTGCCATGTAGGTCTTGACAGCGTGCTCCGCCCCGGGACCGAACATCTGCTTGAGGAAGCTGAGGGGAACGTTTATGGGAGGTATGTAGTAAACGTTGGGCTCGAGACCGGTCTGGGGATAGAGGGGTAGGGCCACCTTCTTGATCCTCACGAGGAAGTCTATGGGGTTGTCCCTCTTCTCTTCACCGGGCTTGCTGAGAAATCCCATCAGCCTTATCTTCCCGATGCAGGTTATTACGCACTGGGGCTGGAGGCCGCTCTCCACTCTGGGGAAGCACCCTATGCACTTCTGGGAGATCCTCGCTACGTAGTTGAACATGCTCTTTTTATATGGGCAGGCCTTGACACACTCCTGGTAGCCCTCGCACCTCTCGGGGTCTATCAGAACTATCCCGTCCTCCTTCCTCTTGTAGATGGCCTGTCTGGGGCAGGCGGCCACGCAGGCGGGGTAGGTGCAGTGGTTGCAGATCCTGGGCAGGTAGAACATCCATATGGGATGGGGGAACTTCTCCAGGACCGTTCCTATGTCCACCGGCTCGTTCACCTCGTCCTCACCTATGTTGGGGTTAGTCCAGTCCAGATCGTCGGGCATCCATCCGAGGACAGGTTCCGTGTCCGTCCCGTCGAGGACCGTCTTGCCCTCGTATCTGTCCCCCTTCCATCTCTGATCCTCCCCGAGAAGTTCCATGAGCTTGACGTCCCACCCGAGAGGATAGAAGCCGTTGGGCTTGGTCTCCACGTTGTTCCAGAGCTGATACTCCTGTCCCCTTCCGGGCGTCCAGGTGGTCTTGCAGGCTACCGTGCAGGTCTGACAGGCTATGCACTTGTTGAGGTCCATAACGACCGCGAACTGCTTCTCGGGACGCTCGTGCTCGTATGGGTAATTAACCTCCCTGTTGATTTGCCAGTTGTAAGCCTTAGCCATGGCAACACCCCCTTATGAAAACTTCACGTAGCTTGCCTTCAGATACTTGGCGAAAGCCCTGCTCGGTTTGTGGGGCCTGAGGCCGAGTCTCACGGGCCTCCAGACTCCCTTGCCGTTGAGTCCTCCTGGTTCGGCCTTGACTATCTTGGCGTAGGCCTCCCTCGGCGCACCTATCAAACAGTGGACGTCCGGGGCAAAGCCCTTGCCTATAACCTGTCCCGCGAGGTTCTTCCTAACGAGGGAGTCCGTCTGGAGGGTAGCCTTGTGCCAGCTTCTCGTGACGCTCTGGTGGGAGCCCCTCCTGTACATGGACTGGTATCCGGTGTAGGGGTTCTTGGCGAGGCCGTTCTTGTTCACCTTCGTTCCAAGCACCGAGCCGTGGGAGGATCCGTACATGTTGAACCATATCTTGGCAACGCCGGGAGGCGTGTTGTTGGAAGCCCTTGCTCTCAGGAGGAGTCTCGACACCTCGTAGTCGTCCTTCCTCTTCTCCCATCCTGCGAAGGGTCTGTCTTGAGGATCGGGATCAACCCAGACGTAGTCCCCGTCCTCTATACCGAGCTTCCTGAGATCCTTCGGGTTCATGTCTATGTAGGCCTCGGAGACGAAGGGCTTCCTCTTGTCGTGCCTGTATATGTCCCCGAAGGGACCGAACAGCAGGGTCGTTATGTCGGTGTCCCCGGTAGTGGTGTGGGCAGCGTGCCTGTACTTGGGCGTGTGGACTATGTGAGTCGCTCCGAGGGAGAGCCTCAAGGGGTGTTTGGTCTTAGTGAGCTTGACTGGAGATACGATCACATTCCTCGCCTGCCTCCATTCGGTGTTTATCAGGGCCTCCTTGGAATCTACGCCGTAGTCCTCGGGTCTCTTGGGCCTCAGGAGAGGATGCTTCTTGGCGGCCACGATTACGTTCGGCTCGAAGTCTGTGGCGTCTACGGGCTCCCTGTAAACGGGCAGGTTCTCACCCGCCTCGATGAACTCTCTCTCCTCCCTGTAGAACTCCATCCTACCGCTCTTCGTGTACCAGGGCATGTTTTCCTGGAGCTGGTCCATACCAACGTACTTGGGATAGGTCCTCGTCATTATGAGGGAGGGTATTCCCTCCTGGGCCTTCTTCCCTATCTCCTCGAGCTTGTAGCCCCTGAGGTTGGAGGAGGCGTTTATCACCCTCTGGACGTAAACCTCCTGCTTGCCCTCGAGGGCGAACTTCCAGTAGTCGGCGAACCTCCTGTCTCCCGTGAGCTCGGCGAGCCTCCTTCCCACTAAGGCGAATACCTCGGCATCGTTCTTGGTGTCGTAGAGCCTCCTGTGTCCCGTCTTGGGCCATACGTAGACGAAGGGGTTGGTGACCGAACCCGCTATGTCCCAGTACTTGTTCTCGTTCCAGGCGTCCACTCCGAGAACTATATCCGAGTACTCGCAGGTGAGGGACCACCACCACTCGTTGGTGACTATGCACTCTATCTTGGGAAGGGTGTTCATTATGATGTTGTACTTCCACTTGGCGTTTCCGAGTATAGAGTTGGCGTCCACGAACCAGCAGAACTTGGTGGGTGTGGGCATGTGGGTCTTACCAGTTATCAGGTGCTTGCCCATGAACTGGGGATGATCGTCGTGGGAGTAGTAGTGGGCCGACTCCCCTTTCCAGTACCTCTTGACCTTAGCGGGCTTCTTGGGATCGAGCTCTATGTTGAAGGGATCCTCGAGGAAGTACTGACCAACTCCGTTGAAGAGGGCGAGCCTGAAGTTCCCCGCGTAAGAGCCGATGTTCCCGGTCAGGTGTCCCACGTTGTCGGTGAGGGCCACGATCAGGTACATGGCCCTGTCCTTGAGGTCTCCGTGGAAGTACTGGTTCACACCCATCCCCTGGGCCAGCTTTATGTTCCTCGGATGGGCCGCTATCTCTCTCGCGAGCTTCACTATCTTCTCCGCCGGGACTCCCGTGATCTTCTCCGCAAGCTCGGGCCTGTAGTTGTCCTCGAAGAACTCGAGATAGACCTGGAAGAGGGGCTTTACCTTAACCTTCTTGCCCTCGACTGTTCTTACCGTGAACTCTCCGGTGAGGGCGGGATCTATACCCAGCTTCCAGAAGTCGTCCCCAACGTCGTCCCTAGTTATCACCTTGGGGGAGTTGGTCTTGGTGTCCCATACGACGAAGTCGTTCATGTCCTCTTCCCTTATCTTCTCGGGTATGTACTGCTTCTCCTGCTTGTAGAAGGGAGGCAGCCTGTCTCCCTTCCTGAAGACCTCCGCCTTCTTGAGGGGCTTTGGTTTGTAGTCCGGAATTATGTCTTTGGCCCTGAGGACCTTTCCGTTGTCCATCCTCACAAGCAGTGGCATATCGGTCCAGGCCTTCACGTACTTTTCCTGGTAGAGCTTCTCCTTCATGATCACGTAGGCTATCGAGAGGGCGAGGGCCGTATCCGTTCCGGTTCTTACCACTATCAGCTCGTCCGCCGCCCTCGAGGTGGGGGAGTAGTCGTTGGATATCACTATCACCTTAGAGCCTTTTATCCTCGCCTCGGTGAGCCAGTGGCAGTCGGGCATCTTGGTGGTGAAGGGGTTCATCCCCCAGAGGATTATCAGCTTCGAGTACTCCCAGAGACAGAGGTCGAAGTCTGTGTTCTGCTGGCCGGTAACCATCGGGTGCCCGGGGGCGAGGTCCGTGTGGAAGGAGTAGTTGTCCCAGCCTCTTCCTCCGAGGGCCTTCTCGGGGGGAACGCCCCTGATGTGGTGGTCGAGAAGGGCCATCAAGTTAGCCATCCTGTAGGGGGAGGTGTATCTTACCACCGCCAGGAAGGGCATCGATCCCCTGAACTTGAAGGTCCTCGTTCCGGCTCCCTTCATCTCGTCGAGCATCTCTTTGGGGTAATGACCCTGGGCCTCGAGTCTTCTCCTTCCTTCCTCACCCGAGTAGGTCTGGGCTATGTTTATCATCGTCTTGGCTATGATGTCCGCCACCTCGTCCCAGGTGACCTTTATGAACTTGTCCCTACCCCTCTGGAAGTACTTCTCCGGAGGCTTTCCAGTTTTGGGGTCTCTGGGGAATCCCGCCTTGTACCACTCGTAAAAGCCCTTCCTGACCATGGGGCCCTTAACCCTTCTGTCCCCGTAGAACCTCCTCATCAGAGAGAGACCCTTGTTACAGCATCTGGGCTCCCATCTTGGGGACGATTTGAGGCCGTATATGTCGGTAGCCTCGTGGAAGCGGTATGTGGGTTCAATCCTGGTGACCACGCCGTTCTTGACGTGGGCTCTCAGGAGGCAGTTGTGGGTGTCGTTGGGGGCGCAGAGGAAGACGAAGGTGTCCTCGGACCTGAATATGTCCCTGTACATCGTCTCCCATTCACGGTTTGGGTAGTGCTTGATCGGGTTGTCCACCTTGACCACAGGCTCAAAGACTCTGAGAGAGAAGCTTGGTGAAGAAAGGGCCGCCAAGGAAAGGCCGCCTACCTTTACGAAATCCCTCCGAGTCAGGCTCATAGCTCACCTCCATACATGACACATATCATATGATATACCTCATGTAAGTAATCATAGGCTTTCCTGATAAAAAAATCAACTTTTACTTACAGTCTATTTTCCCTGGCCAGTCAAGAACTTAGAAAATCCGTTTAAAAGGCGTTGATAACCTTAGAACAATCAAATTCTTGAAAAAATGACCGATTAATCTAAAATAAGCGGAGGAGGTAAGGGATGGAGAGTCTAAGCCTCATAGACCAGTACCTTGAAGCAGCAGATCTTGCAAAGCACAACGCCAACCTCGTTTACTCTCTGCCAGCTATGGCGAACATCCTCTCAGGGGAGGTGATGAAGGAGTACATGCTGAGAAGCATCCTCTCCGAAGAGGAGAGGCTTATGCACGAAGAGGGGTGGTGGTATCAGCACCAGCTGTCCCTTCTCGGCCCCTACTGCGTGGGTTTTTCGGCCAGGGATATAGCCTTCAACGGTCTTACCGCGAACACGAGGGTTATGCCCCGCTCCAGGCCTCCGAAGAGGCTCAGGAACCTCCTAGACCAGTGCGCTAACTTCATATGCCTGATATCCCAAGAGGTTGCCGGTGCCGTTGCCCTCAACGACCTGATAACGGTGGCCGCCTCTTACGTTTACTATGAAGAAAATCTAAAGGGAAGGAGGTACTCACTGGACGAGATATCTCACGCCTTCCAGAGCTTCCTCTACAACATAAACCTTCCATTCAGGAGCGGAAACAGCCCGTTCACCAACGTCACCCTCGAGTTCGGGAAGCCGGCACCCTCTCTCGAGGAAGAGTTTGTGGTTGTTGGCGGGAAGGTGCTCGATACCAAGTACAGCGATATACCCTCCGAGGTTTACGACAGGGTAGCCCTCGGCTTTCTCCAGGCCATGTGGGAGGGGGATGCGGACGGAAGGCCCTGGACCTTCCCTCTGATCACCGTACAGATAACCGACAACTTCAACTTCGAGGATCCCGTTTTCCTCGAGTTTTTAAAGAACATGGACAAGCACGGAGGGGCCTACTTCGAGAACTTCCTGAGCAAGCCCTTTTTAGAACGGGGCCTAGAGCCGAGGAACCCCTACCTGCAGAGGAGTTTCTGCTGCCGCTTCCAGGTCGATATAGGAGAGGTCCTGAGGGTTTCAAACACCGGTTCGGTCTTCGGGAACGCCTCCGGCGTAGGTTCCATAGGCGTAATATCTATAAACTTCAACAGGCTCGGATGGATACACGCGGGGAACAAGGAGAGCCTCTTTGAACATCTGGGAGACATCCTCGATAGGGCGAGGAGCGTTTTAAACAAGAAGAGGGAGTTCATAGACTCCCACAGAGAACTATACCCTACATTCTTTTACTACATGAAGGATCTGTCCACCCTCTTCAACACCATCTCCCTTCAGGGAGGCCACGAGGGCCTGATAAACTTCGGCTTCGTCACGCGGGATTCCGAGGGTAGGGTGATCGAGTCCGAGTCCGGGCTGTTCCACCCGGAGGGTCTTGTCTTCGCCAAGGAGGTTGCGGACTTCATACTGTCGAAGCTCGAAGATTTCATGAGGGAAGACGGCGTACCCTGGAACTTCGAGTACGCACCCGGCGAGACTGCAGGGCCGAAGTTAGCCCGAAAGGATCTCGAGTTCTTCACAGAGGTGGCGAGCGGCAGGTTCGACAGGTACAGACTATACAGGAAATACTGGCTGGGGAAGGTGAACGGGAAACCTCCCTTCGTAAAGGGAAGCTTGGAGGGGTCGGGGGTATTCCTCACCGCCGGCTTCCAGCCCCCTTACGACGCCCCCCTAGGGAAACAGCTCGAGGTCTCATCCCACACCCAGAGGTTCGCAACGGGAGGGAGCATACAGCACATATTCCTTAACGAGAAGCCCGATGAACACTCCTTGAAGGAGTTTATAAGAAGGCTCTTCGAGAGGCTCCCTATAATCTACATAACCCTCACGCCCACTATGAGCGTGTGCAACTCCTGCGAGGCGAAGGTCGTTGGCGAGAGGCACACCTGTCCCTACTGTGGCTCGGACGACACGATCATATACTCGAGGGTGATAGGCTACTACAGGCCGATAGCCAGAAGGGTAAGGAAAGCGGACAGGGAGAACTACGTCTACGAAGGAGAGGAGAACTACTGGCAGGGAGGAAGGAGAGCTGACTGGGTGACGAGGAAGAAGGTAGAGGTCGTCGAACTGATGGAGGCATCCCGATGGGACTGAGGTTCGTCTCCTACACGATCTCCTCGAAGGATGTCCCGGGCAGGTGGAGCCTGATAGCCTTTTTACCAGGATGTAACTTCCGGTGCAGGCACTGCCACAACTGGAGGCTCGTCACAGGTGAGAAGGGGTACATCTTCGAGAGGGAGGTTCTCCAGGAGGCTACCCAGAACCCCGTTATAGACGCCCTCGTTCTATCAGGCGGGGAGCCCACGGTGCACAATCCCGACAAGCTACGGGCTTTCGTGGAGAGGGTAAAAAGCAGAAACCCCCAGCTCAAGGTGAGGATAGACACGAACGGCTACAATCCACAGGTTATGGAGAAGCTCTCAGATGTTGTTGACGGCTTCGCCGTGGATATAAAGTCTCCTCTTTCGAAGAAGGATCTCTACGAGTACACCACGGGAACGAGAGGTCTCGACCTCGGAAGGATAAGGGAGAGCGTGAGTGTAGCGGACGGCCTTCCCCTGACCATATACAGAACGCCGCGGTACCCCTGGCTCTCGGAGGAGGACGTGGAGGAGATAAGGGACTTCACAGATAGCTTAAGCTCCCCCTGGTTCCTCAACGAGTTTGTGAAGGTTCCCTCCTGCCCGTTCAACACCTGAGGAGCTCCCCGCCCCTTGCCTGCTTCCCCTCTTTCTGAGCTCCTCTTCTATCCTCGCTATCACCTCCAGCTTCCTCTCATAGACGCAGTAATCGGGAGAGAGGAGCTTGTCCCTCTCAGCCTCGGCGGTGAGCCTGTGGACCACCGTGCTCTCGGGTATTAGCTCTAACATATCAGCGGCGTACCTAACGTACTCCTCCAGGCTGAGCGCTCTGAACCTCCCCTCGAGGAACAGCCTGGCGAGGACCGTATTCTTCATAACGTATATGGGATGTATCTTTATCCCATCGGCCCTGAGGGCAGAAACGAGCTTCGCCGTTTCCAGAAAGTCCTCCCTGCCCTCGAAGGGGAGTCCCACTATCGTGTGTATGCAGACTTTGAGCCCGTGTGCTTTAGCCCTCAGGGTCGCGTCCACGAGATCGGAGACTCCGTGGGCCCTGTTTATCCTCTTGAGGGTCTCAAAGTTCGCCGACTGGAGGCCGAACTCTATCCAGACCTCTAGTCCTTTATCTCTGTACGAAGAGAGAAGCTCCAGAACCCAGTTGGGAGCGCAATCGGGCCTGGTTCCCACATCGAGGCCTACCACCTCCTCGTAATCGAGGACGGTGTCGTAGAGCTCTTTAAGGTGCTCCCTGTCCCCGTAAGTGTTCGTGTAGGACTGGAAGTAAACGAAGAATAAGGTCTTCCTGCCGTACCTCTCCTTACCTCTCCTTATACCCTCCTCTATCTGCTCCCTCAAGGATACTCCAGGGGAGAGGTGTGCGGGCCTGGAGCCTCTGTAGCAGTATATACACCCTCCCCTGCCCTTGGTTCCGTCTATGTTGGGACAGGTGAAGGGGAGAGCAACCGGTATCTTTTGGACCCTCCTTCCGAACCTACCCTTCGCATAGAGCCTGAAGTAGTTTATCCTCTCCATGGTAAATTATGACTAACTCATGAAGAATTGACTTAATCTGATTATCATCATATAATTTAGATAAGGAGGTTAGGATATGCGAATATCGTTATTAGCCTATCTCACGGCCGCGGCGGTTACCTTCTCCTTCGCCCAGGACGTTCCATCGCTTCTCAAGAGTAAAGGCTGCTACTCGTGCCACGATGTAGAGAAGAGCAAGGTGGGACCCCCGTACAAGGTTATAGCCAAGGAGTACAAGGGAAAACCCGACGCGGTAAAGACCCTGGTTCAGAGCATGACTAACGGCAGCGTCGGTAAGTGGCAGGGACTTGCGAGCAAGTACGGGGTGAGCATAACAGCCTTCTACATGCCTCGCCAGCCCGTTTCCAAGGAGGAGGCGGAGAAGATAGCCAAATGGATCCTGTCTTTGGAGAAGTAATCAACTCTGGAGGTGATAGATATGAAGGGAGGAAAGCTTAAGAAAGCAGCTCTGGCGGTCATGGCGCTCGCCGGTATAGGTGCCGTCTTCTCCCAGACCAAGCATCTCAGCAAGGAGTGGGAGGAGGCCGCCAAGCGTGTTTACGTACCCCCAGGGCAGTACGATGAGTTCTACGTCTTCTTCTCGGGAGGGTTCAACGGTCAGGTGGGAGTTCACGGTATCCCTTCGGGAAGAAACCTGAGGATGATACCGGTCTTCTCGGTAAACCCCGAGAACGGATACGGATACTCTGAGGAGACCAGGGCCCTCCTGATGACATCCCACGGTTTCATTCCCTGGGATGACTCGCACCACCCCGAGCTCTCGCAGACGAACGGTGTCCCGGACGGGAGATGGCTCTTCATAAACGCCAACAACACACCCAGGGTTGCGAGGATAGACCTCTCCGAGTTCAGGACGGTGGAGATAATAGAGATACCCAACTCGGCCGGAAACCACCCCTCATCCTTCATTACGCAGAACACCGAGTACGTGGTCGCGGGAACCAGGTTCAGCGTTCCTATACCCCAGAAGGATTACCCGATAGCCGAGTACAAGAAGTGGGCGAAGGGAACTATAACCTTCATAAAGGTCGATAACTCCAAGAGCGAGAAGAACAACAGGATGGATATAGCCTTCCAGCTACTGGTCCCCGGCTTTGACTACGACCTCGCCCACTGTGGTAAGAAGAAGTCCCACGGATGGTGCTTCTTCACCAGCTACAACACCGAGCAGGCCCACACGCTC
>JALWEK010000229.1 GCA_027014185.1 Aquificaceae bacterium | reverse complement strand
GTTATGTGGAGCAGGTTATCGAGCAGGGCTCTGAGCATGCGTCTCCTCTATCTTCTTTCTTTTCGGCTTTCCCCACACCCTTTTCCAGAACTGGAATGTGGCCACGAACCTCTCCATCACTATCAGCTGTCTGTATCCGAATATCTCGAAGACGCTGAAGAGGATGAGCTTGAGTATGTCCCTCAGAGACCCGTATCTCCTGAAGAGGAGGTTGTCAAGAAGTATAGAGCCCCAGCTTATGAGAACCCCCCAGCCGAAGGCCACGAGGAAGAAGAGGAGGGCAAAGTCCCTGCTCAGCATCCCGAAGAGGTAGAAGAGGACCACTCCCAGGTATCCGAGGAACTCAACAAAGGGACCCAGAGCCTCCACGAAGACGAAATAGGGATAACCGAACAATCCCACCCAGCCGAACCTGGGATTGAAGAACATCTCCTTGCTGTAGAGGAGGCTGTCTATGAGTCCCCTGTGCCATCTGTTCCTCTGCCTGAGGAGGGAGCTCAGATCCGAAGGAACCTGAGTCCAGCATATGGGATCGGGCATGAAGACGATCCTGTAGGGGATACCCCTCTCGCCGAAGTGCTTGTGCATCCTCACCACCAGATCCATGTCCTCCCCCACCGTGTGCCTGTATCCTCCCACTGCGATGGCGGCGTCCTTCCTGAATATCCCGAAGGCCCCCGATATGATCAGGAGGCTGTTGAAGAGGTTCCAGGCTGTCCTTCCCGTCAGGAAGCCCCTCACATACTCGATGACCTGAAAGACCTCCACCCACTTCTTGGGAGCCCTTATCTCCACAACCCTCCCGTGCTTTACCACACAGCCGTTCAGGGCCCTCACCACCCCTCCCGTCGCTATCACCCTCCTGTCCTCCACGAAGAGCCTGGAAGCCCTCAGGAGGGCCTCCTCCTCGAGGATGGAGTCCGCGTCTATACAGCAGAAGAGGGGATAACTGCAGACGTTTATACCGCAGTTGAGGGCGTCCGCCTTCCCCCCGTTCTCCTTGTCCACCACGATCAGGTTGGGATGATCGAGGGAGACGTAGATGTCCCTTATAGGCCTGTGGTCCAGGACCCTGCGGACGGGCCTGTCTATCCTCACGAGCCTGAAGGCCTCCTTGAGCTTCTCCACGGTCCTGTCCGTGGAGCCGTCGCTTACGACGACCACCTCGAACTCTGGATAGTGGAGCCTGAGGAGGGACTTAACGCTGGGGACTATGGTTTCCTCCTCGTTGTAGGCGGGGACGAGTATGGAGATGGGCCTGTAGAGGATGTTCGAGAGCATGAGCTCCAGCTTCTCCCTCCTGACGAGGATTATGTGCCTGTAGAGATGGTAGAGGGAGATGAGGATAAAGAGCGTGTATATGCCGTTCACCGCGGTGAAGTAGATGAGTATGAGAAGCTGGAAGCCAAGGAGGAAGTAGGCCAGGGCCTCAAGCATTCCTCACCTCCAGCTCCTGGAGGAAGTATCTGGCGGTATCCTGGGCGAACCTGTCCTCGGAGGAGAGGAGGCTCTCGAAGACTTCTCTCGCCCTGTCTCTGAAGTAGAGTATGGTCCTTCCAGCGTTTATCCTCACGTGGTAGCTCTCGTCCCTTAGCCTCTCCACAAGGGCTTCCCCGACCCTCTCCCAGGGGCAGAGGAAGGCGAACCTGCAGGCGACCGCCCTAACCCTCCAGTCGGGATGGACCAGGTTCTCGAGAATAACCTCGCACGCCCCCTCAAAGCCCATGAGCCCCAGTGCCCTCACACAGCTTATCCTCATAGCTGTGTCCTTCCTGTATCTCTCGTAAACCCTAAGGACAAAGCCCCCCAGGCTCGGCATCCTCTTGTTGCCAAGGGCCTCCACGAAGGCCCTGAGAAGGAAGGGCTTTTCGGAGAAATTCTCCCAGACGAACTCGAGGAACTCCTCGAGCTTACCTTTTTCGGAGAAGGTGTCCAGGAGGTCGAACCAAAGAAACTCCACGAACT
>JALWEK010000228.1 GCA_027014185.1 Aquificaceae bacterium | reverse complement strand
AAGGAGTAGTTCCCCCTTCCGTCGACGGACCTGGGGTTGAGTCCCTTGAAGTCCTTGACCCTTACAAGGGCTACCGAAATCACCTTGTCGAGAAAATCCCACATCCTCTCCTTCCTCAGAGTCACCTTCAGCCCTATAGGCATACCCTTCCTGAGCTTGAAGCCCGCCTCGGACTTTTTAGCCCTCCTTATCGAGGGTTGCTGCCCCGTTATGAGCCTCAGGTCCTCGGCGGCCCTTTCCAGGTTCTTTATATCCTGAACAGCCTCACCCACGCCCATGTTTACCACAACCTTCACTATCCTGGGAACCTCCATCGGGTTCTTGTACTCAAACCTCTGCATCAGGCGCGGGACGACCTCTTCTTTGTACTTCTTGTAAAGCCTGGGAACGTATTTGGTAGCTACAGCCATCGCCTTAACCTCTCAACTGTTTTTCCCTGACGAGATCTATGTTCTCACCGCACTTCTTGCAGTACCTGTACTTTCTCAGAACTCCTTTCTCCTCAACTATCCTGAAGCCAACCCTAGTGGGCTTGTTGCAGTTGGGGCATACGAGCATCACGTTGCTGATGTGTATAGGAGCCTCCATCTCGATTATCCCGCCCTCTCTGACGTTGGGTATCTCTTTAAGGTGCTTTTTGACCAGATTGACTCCTTCGACTATAACCCTGTTCTTCTCTGGAATCACCCTTACAACCTTTCCCGTCTGCCCTTTGTTCGCCTTTTTACCTCTTACTACTATTACGGTGTCTCCCTTCTTTATCTTCGCTGCCATCAAACCACCTCCGGTGCCAGGGAAGCTATCTTGGTAAACCCTCTGTTCCTAACCTCTCTCGCTATGGGACCGAGAACCCTCGTTCCGAGGGGCTCCCCGTACTGATTCAGGAGGACGCAGGCGTTGTCGTCGAACTTTATGTAGCTACCGTCTGGGCGCCTTACCTCTTTGGCTGTTCTCACCACCACAGCCCTGTATATCTTCCCCTTCTTGGCGTTTCCGTCGGGGAGGGCATCCTTTACGGTTACCGTTATCACGTCCCCTAGGGTGGCGTACTTCCTCGGAGCGTAAGGTATCCCTATCACCTGAACTCTCTTCGCCCCCGAGTTGTCGGCAACGTTCATATAGCTCTGGCGCTGTATCATGGCTTTTCACCCCAAAAATCTAAAGTGCTGTCTTAAAAAGAGACAAAATAGTATTCTAACAATTCCCAAGACGGAAAGCAAGCTCAACTTTGTATATTAATAGTGGAGGTAGCTGTTGAAGAAGGATAGCCTGCTGAGAAAGCTTACGATTTACGTGGCCGTTGGATCGGCCCTGAGCGCGATCATAACCCTGATCGTACTTTACTTCGTACTCCATATAACGGGCGTTCCCGCAGCGGAGATACCCAAGACGCTGATATTCTCAGGCGCGGTAATAGTCCTGATATTCATGCTGCCGGTCTTTTTCGTGAGGGCTTTCCTCTACAAGCTACTTATAGAAAAGATAGAGCTCCTTACCGAGACCATGGAGAGGGTCAGCAAAGGTGACATAGAAACGCCCATAGAACCCTTAACCAACGACGAGTTCGGCAAGATGGCAGAAGCTTTTGAGAAGATGAGGGTAAGTATAAAGGAGATGCTCGATAAGCTGGAGGGAAGGCTTGATAGGGAGAGGTAAAAAGTACAGGAGCGTTCTCTACAAGATACTCGACGTGGTCTTTATAGGAACCCTGATAGGGGCTGTGCTCATATTCTTCGTCTTCTTCTTCGCTATGGTGAACAACGGCGTATCCCAAGAGGTGGCTTGGAGATACGCCCTTGGATCTACCCTGTTCCTAGTCCTATGCTGGTTCGTGGGCCCCATACTCATGATTCAGCTCCTCGTTGAGAGGACGATACTCAAACACATAAAGGATATGACGCAGCGTCTTGAGAGGATGAGTTCGGGAGACCTTGATACGCCCGTTGAAATGAAGGGAGAGTATGAGATAGAGAGACTTTCTGAATCTTTCGAGAGGATGAGGCTCTCCCTGAGGGCACTTCTGAGAAGGATGAGAAGGAATGAGTCCTGAGGAAGAGATAAAGATCGCCCTATCGAGGGCGAGGCAGGGATCCGGAGCTCTGTTCATAGCGATCCAGGACGTCCTCGGGTTTCTGAGTATCTGGGCCGCGGACGTAGAGGAAGAGTTCGTAAAGAAGTGGCTCTCCAGGATGGAGAACCTCCTGATAAGCTTCGCCACGCTTGAGACAGGAGACAAGGATGTGCCCGAGTTCTCGTTCGGTGATATAGGCAGGTACTACTACTATGTCAGCATGCTGAATCCTCAGCTCTACCTAGTTGGTCTCTTCTCCAAGAGGGTCGGCGCGGCCAAGGTTCTCTACGCGATGGGCGGGATAGCCGAAGAGATGAAGGGCTTTACCGATGTGCTGATGGAGCTCAAGGAGAGCTCTAGGGGAAAGTACCTAGAACGAAAGGAGGAGGAGGCGCGCAACAGGAAGGTCAGGAGGAAGAAGCGCTACCTCTCCCCCCATCAGATAGAGGCTATAAAGGACGCGTTTGTGAACGAGATAGGTCCCGCTGGGGAATACATATTCAACGCTACCCTGATAGAGAGGAGGTTCAACAAGAACCTCCTTACAAAGGAAGACGCCTACGAGCTTGTAAACCATCTTGTACAGGAGATAGATTCCCTGGAGAGGGCCGAAAGGTTCGTAAAGACCGCCCTCAGCATAGTTGACGAAGAAGCTTTATAATTCTTTATCCCATGGAAGACAGCAGATTAAAAAAGATCGAGGAGCTCAGAAGAAGGGGCATAAACCCTTACCCCTACAGGTTCGAGATCTCCGACTTCATAGGTAACGTAAGAAAAAGGTTCGAGAGGGAGGTTCCCGAAGGGCTAAGAGTGAGAGTCAGAGGAAAGGCCAAGAGGGTCTCTAGAACGGAAGAGGGCTTCATGGTCAGGCTCTCCGACGAAGAGAACGTGGAGATACTCGTATTTACCAAGGAGGAGGGGCTAAAGCCAGGTGAGGTCTATACCTTCGAAGGGGTCCTCTCCAGGGTGGAGGGAAAGCTGAGCCTGGTGGATGCGAAACTCTCCGAGGGAGAGGTAGAAAGCATAAAAGAGATCAAGTCCAGGTTCGACTCGGACCCACAGAACAAAGAGGTTTCCCTCGCAGGAAGGCTCGTTTCTTTGAGATCTATGGGTAAGGCCATCTTCGGCCACATACAGGACCTGACCGGCAGGATACAGATATACGTAAAGAAGGATGTAGTAGGAGAGGAGGAGTTCAGGCTCTTTAACGAGATATTCGATCTTGGAGACATAATCGGGGTTAAAGGGAAGCTATTTAGAACACAGACAGGAGAGCTGACCGTAGAGGTACAGTCCTTCCGGCTCTTGGCCAAGTGTCTCCATCCGCTTCCGGAGAAGTGGCACGGCCTTAAGGATGTTGAGATCCGTTACAGACAGAGGTACCTGGATCTTATAGCAAACCCCGACTCTAGGAGGACCTTCCTCCTCAGGAGCAGGCTGATAAGCGAGCTAAGGAGATTCTTGGACAAGAAGGGTTTTGTGGAGGTGGAAACCCCTATCCTCCAGCCGGTTGCGAGCGGCGCTAACGCAAAGCCCTTTGTGACATACCACAACTACCTAGAGATGAACCTATACCTGAGGATAGCTCCCGAGCTGTACCTGAAGAGGCTGATAGTGGGTGGGTTCCCGAGGGTTTACGAACTCGGAAGGAACTTCAGGAACGAGGGTGTGGACAGAACCCACAACCCGGAGTTCACCATGGTTGAGTTCTACGCAGCCTACTGGGACTACAGAGATCTGATGAGCTTCACCGAGGAGCTCCTAACATACCTGCTGGAGAAGGTCGTGGGTAAATTAAAGATCAGCTACGAAGGTAAGGAGCTCGACTTTACCCCTCCCTTCAGGAGGGTGAGGTACTTCGACCTACTTAAAGAAAAAACGGGCAAGGACAAGGAGTTCTTCCTCAGAGATCTGGAGGGCTTAAAGGCCCTTGCGAAGGAGCTGGAGATACCTAACTACGAAAAGCTCACCCACGCCAAGCTCCTCGATAAGGTCTTCGAGAGGGTTGCCGAGGAGGATCTAGTTCAGCCTACCTTCGTAATAGACTTCCCCAAACTCCTCTCACCCCTTGCGAAGACCCACAGAGAGGACACCGATCTCGTGGAGAGGTTCGAGCTCATAGTCGCTACCTACGAGATAGCCAACGCCTACACAGAGCTCAACGATCCTACCGATCAGAAGGAGAGGTTTTTGCAGCAACTCAAAGAGAAAGAAATGGGGGATGAGGAGGCGATGGAGATTGACGAGGACTTCATAAGGGCCCTCGAGTACGGTATGCCTCCGACCGCCGGGGAAGGGATAGGTATAGACAGGCTGGTAATGCTCCTCACAGACACCGACACCATAAGGGACGTCATCCTCTTCCCTCACATGAGGCCTCAATGATCCGAAATTAGTAATCAGATGACCCTGAGGAAGAAGCTCTTCCTTCTTACCACAGCTTCCTTCGCCCTAGCCGTCCTGGCGGGAGGGATCCATCAGTGGAACGCGTACAGAAAGCTGATAAAGGCTGAGGAAGACAGGTCCTGTAAGGAGAGCCTTGGCGAGTACATGGAGCTTGTAAACTTTCACAAGGCGGTGGCGAACGCGGTGTCCTCCTACGTGGCAAAGGACAGGGAGGTTATCAGGGCTGTCGCCGGAGAAGACAGGGAAGGGCTCTACAGGAGGCTCAAGCCCCTCTACGAGGAGATGAGCAGGGACGGCCTTATCAGGGAGATGGTTATCTTCAAGCTCCCGGCTGTAACCTTTCTGAACGTTAGAAATCCCAAAGCTCCTCAAAGAGACGTGAGCAGGATAAGAGGGGACGTCGTCAGGGCCGGTAAGACATGCACCTCAACACAGACGATACTGATCTGCATAAACTACGTGGGGATAAGGGCCTCAAACCCGATACTCATGGGCGATGAGGTGGTGGGGGTCGCTTCGGTGGGAATAGACATGAAGGACTTTCTGAGCAGATACACGGAGATAACCGGGCAGGGGAGCGGCCTCGCCGTCTCAGACTCTGCGTTAAAGATGTCTCTTCTAGATAAGAGCTACGAGAGGTACGTGGGCAGCCGTCTGAAAGTTAAGGGATACGTAGTCGAGACCAGGGGAGAGCTCAGCCCCGGAGACGTTCCCATAGACCTCCTGGGCCTGTCCACATCAAGGTTCAGTATAGGGGAAAGGATTTTCGTTCTCTGCAGCAAGCCTCTGGAGGATTTCTCCGGTAGAACTATAGGGTACTTCTTCACGTACCGGGACTTTACAGGCTTTGCGGCTCAGGCCGCTCTCGGGAGTCTGAAGGATCTGATATTTCTATACGTGCCTCCCCTATTCCTAGTATTCGCGCTCCTTTTGGTGGTGCTCTCGAGGATATACTCACGGATAGAAAGAACCCTGTGGGTTATAGACCTTGTAAAGCAGAAGCGCTTCGAGGACATAAGGGGAGAGGAAACTACAAGGGTAAGGGACGAGATAGACAGGATAAGGGTTGCCATCCTAGAGATGGCGGAGGAGATAAAGAGCTACGTGGATACCCTCTCGAAGGAGGTTGATCTTTACACAAGCAAGGCCTACCTCGATGGACTTACAGAGGTCTTCAACAGGAGGGCTTTTGAGGAGTTCGGGAAGAAGTTCCTGGAGAAGATGATCGGGATAGGTAAGCCCGTATCGGTACTCATGATAGACATAGACAACTTCAAGGATATAAACGACAGCTTCGGGCATCAGGTCGGGGACATGATCCTCTCGGAGGTGGCCCATGTTATAAGGGAAACCCTCAGGGACTCGGACATGGTCTTTAGGTACGGAGGGGAAGAGTTCGTGGTGATACTGCCGGGAACAAACCTGAGCGGTGCCCTGAAGGCTGCGGAAAACGTCCGGAGAAGGGTGGAACTCGCCAGCTTCAAGGTGAACGGGAGGGAGGTCAGGCTCACGGTGATCGTAGGGGCGGCCGAGGGTAGGAAAGGGGAGAGTGTAGAGGATCTTATAGAGAGGGCCGACAAGAGTCTCTACATAGCTAAGAAGACTGGAAAGAACAGGGTGGTCGGCGAAAGCTAATCCATGTCAG
>JALWEK010000227.1 GCA_027014185.1 Aquificaceae bacterium | reverse complement strand
GGTTATAGACTGCGGACACATCTTGGGCAGGTACGCCCACGGGGGCGTTCCCTCGAGGAAGGAGGACGAGAGGGTGAAGCTCTGTTGCTCTGCTCTCCGTGAGATTTTGAAAAATGAGGGAGTAAACACTTTGCTGATAGCCCATCTGAACATATGCAGACAGCTCGGAAGATGAGACTAAATTTAGTTAAAATCTTCCTGAACCGGAGGAAAAGGGCATGAGGACGATTTCTATAGATTACATAAAGGATAAGGTCATAAACGGAGAGAGGATAACGCCCGAGGAAGCTCTGGAGCTGTACAGGAACTCCGACCTCACAACCTTAGGCATGCTGGCAAATCTGGTGAGGAAGAGAAAGCATCCCGACAACGTGGTCACCTTCGTGATAGACAGGAACGTGAACTACACCAACGTCTGCATAGCGGGGTGTAAGTTCTGCGCTTTTTACCGCAGGAAGAGCGATCCCGACGCTTACACCCTCGAGCTCGACACTATCCTCAATAAAGTTCAAGAACTCGTGGACTGGGGCGGGACCACCCTCCTGATGCAGGGAGGGATAAACCCTGATCTTCCCCTCAGCTTCTACGAGGAGATGATCTCTGCAATAAGGGAGAGGTTCCCACAGGTTCAGATCCACTGCTTCTCCGCTCCCGAGATAGTGTATCTTTCCAAACTGGAGAAGATCCCCATCAGGGAGGTTCTCAGGAGGCTCAAGGAGGCGGGCCTGATGTCCGTTCCGGGGGGCGGGGCAGAGATACTCTCGCAGGAGGTTAGGGACAAGGTCTCTCCGGGTAAGTGCTCGGTCGGGGAGTGGGAGGAGGTCCACAGGACGGCCCACGAGCTCGGGATGACTACCACAGCGACGATGATGTTCGGGCATCTCGAGAGCATCGAGCACATAATCGAGCATTTTGAGAGGGTCCGCAGAATTCAGGACGAGACGGGAGGCTTCACGGCCTTCATACCCTGGACATTCCAGAGGGGAAACACCGAGCTCGACTTCGTGGAGCCCGCGGGGAGCGTCTATTACCTTAAGGTTCTCGCCCTTTCGAGAATTTACCTTGACAACTTCGAGAACGTCCAGAGCTCCCACGTTACCCAGACGATGCCCGTGGGCATGGTGGGACTTCACTTCGGGGCCAACGACCTTGGCTCGGTTATGATCGAGGAGAACGTCATATCCTCCACGGACTTCAAGGTGAGCATACCAAAGGTTGAGGACATGGTCCAGGCTATAAGGGACGCTGGCTTCATCCCAGCCCAGAGGGATACCTACTACAGGATAGTTAGAAGGTTCGACTGAGGATGGTGACCAGGCTTTCTTCGGGAGGGATTTTGTTATTTTCGGCCCTTGGTTTTCTGTTTGCACAGCCCCGGCAGGTTCCCTTCGACAGGGTCGTTTTCATGACCAACTTCGGCGGAGTTTTCCAGTACAGCATCTCTTCCGTTCAGTACTACGTCCCGGCCATCCGCCTTGAGCTTCGTATAGGGCACAGCCTGGGCCTGAGGCTGGAGGAGATAAGGAGAGGCTGCACCGCGAGCGTTGAGGGAGATCCCACCGACAGGGACGGGGACGGCTTCCCCGTGGGGGCTACGTACCACATAAGATGTGGGTTCCCGGCCCATGAGCTTGAGCTCGAGGGAAAGATAAGCGTGAGGGACAACAACGAGGGCGACCCAAGGAGCGGGGGAGACCTGTGCACGGGGGTGTTCACACCGGCCGGATGCTCCAGAGAACCTTTAAAGAGCAGAGGATACGACTACTACGCCCTCGATATAGACTCCGAGTACGCGCCAGCCACGAACAGGTACATATTCAAGAGATACTACTGGATGGTTTACGGCCACTCCTGTGAAGCCGAGAACCTCTCCTTTGCCCCGAAGGGACCCCTAAACCCCTGGGAGTGGGACAGGGGAGTCTGGAACGGAACGCTGAGATGCCGCGCCATTCCATCTTACAAATACCTCTTCGAGGTCAAAAACTGGGAGTCCGGTATGTGCCCGGACGCGAACACCCCTGCCAGGGGGACTATAAAGATAAGGGCGAGCTGTTTTAACGCTCCCTCCGAGGAGTTCAGCGCTACAGTCAGCTACACCTCCTGCGGTCACGGGAGGGCCGTGGGGACCAACTGCGGGGGCTTCCCGATAGATACCTCCTTCTGAGGTGAAAATTCCCTTAACAATTTGTTATCCTAAGCACAAATTAAATACACATTAGGTTGGGAGGTGAGTGTCATGAAGGGAAGATCTCTTCTTTTATCATCGGCAGTTCTTGCACTCGTCGGGTGCGGGGGAGATGACGGGGGGAGTGTATCAGGAGTCTGGGTTGGAGAATATACTGGTGTAGTACAAGGTGATACCGTAGTGGGAGTGCAGATCGGAGCTTTACAGACTGGGCAAGGCAAAGGACCGATCTGCCTGGAGATAAACCAGAACGGTGCTCAATTAAGTGGGAAAGCGTGGGTGGCCGGATACATCTGGGGTGGAAATTATAGTGGAACTGTTAGCGGGAGCACATTTACTGGTCAAGTGAATGGAGAAACCTTAAATAGCAATAATGTAACGGTGAACTTTGACGGTAATGTTTCAGGAGATCAGATCTCTGGTACGGTTACAGTTGAAGTAACAGATCCAGCTACATCTACAACTACAACCTATACCTATGATGTGACCCTCACGAAAAAAACTAATAAATCTAGTTGTGGATGGGCAAGCAGAGGATTGGTTGATGCTTTTGCAACGGCGCTAGGGAGTGCTTCAGGAGATACAGGTTTAGGAACAGTCTTGGCTTCTTTTATAACACAAGTTCCCCGTGTTGATGTGAGCATTGATGGAGGACCTCTCCAAAATTGGTGGGTGTGTATATGGGAGGTGAGGGAATATAATTATGATAGTTTCTGTAATATCAATGTAACAAAAGAATACACAGTAGGAGGCATCATCAATGACCAGACCTTTAACCAAGCTATAGGATGGTATGTGGAAGAGCTCAATAATCTAAATAGTCCACCTCACTACATAGGTTTGGATATTGATCTGCTTTCTAGAAACGTTAATATCCAAGGGCTCAGCAGTACAACATCTTTGTTCGCTGGGTACTTTGATTTTTCGAACCTTTCGAACTCTTTCACGGCTAACGGTGGTACTGAGGATGTTTATCAGACCCAAGGAACCACATTAGATCCTAATACAAGCCCTTTCTACGTTAGCGATTGCATTTTGGATAATCAAGATAATCAATATTACCAATACAAAGTATGGATGACCACAATAAATGACTTCTGTATAACGTTTAACACTACAACTCCTACAAACAGATCAGCAAGTGCACCTCCGGATGCCTGCACCGGAACTGAAACAGTGGATGCCCTCTACATAGAAAAAGTTCCATGTGACTGTCCATCCTGATATGCTCCGCACTCGTCCTTTCCTCTCCTTCCTGTTTTTCCTTACCCTCTTCTCCTGCGGAGGAGAGGGCTCCCTGGACGCAGAGCTGAGTGCGATAATAAAGAAACACGACCTAAAACCCATAGAAAAACCCCAGACAAACCCGGACATTGTGGCTCTGGGGAGAGCCTTGTTCTTCGACAAGATAATCAGCGGCAACAAGGACATGGCATGTGCGACCTGTCACGACCCCAGGTTCGGGACTGGAGACTGCCTGCCTTTATCGGTAGGAACCAAAGGTAGCGGCGAGTGCCTCGATAGAAGACCCGGTGCGGGAAGGCCCTTCATCCCCAGAAACGCACCGGAGATATTCAACAGAGGACACGAGGACTGGAAGACCATGTTCTGGGACGCAAGGGTTGAGGTTGAAAACGGGGAGCTGCTCACACCCGCGGGCGGCCAGCTACCTCAGGGTATAGAAAGCGTCCTACAGGCGCAGGCGATCTTTCCCATAACCTCAAGGGACGAGATGAGGGGCAGAAGAGGAGACACCGCCTCGGACGGCACACAAAACGAGCTCGCCCTCATAGACGACGACCAGTTTACACAGATATGGCGGGCTGTGATGAACCGTATTCTATCAATACAGGAATACAGGGATATGTTCAGGAGAGCTTTCGGAGACAGGGAATACACGATTGTGGACTTTGGAAGGGCTATCGCCGAGTTCGAGATAGAGGCCTTTACCCTGACCGATAGTCCATGGGACAGGTACCTAAGAGGGGATAAAGACGCCCTCTCTTACGAGGCAAAGCGGGGAGCCATCCTGTTCTACGGAAAGGCAAGATGCTACACCTGCCACAGCGGAACGCTGTTTACAGATCAGAAGTTCCACAACATAGGAGTTCCCCAGTTCGGTCCCGGGAAGAACGCAAACGGACTTGACCTTGGAAGGTACAACGTTAGCGGAAGGGAAGAGGACAAGTTCAAGTTCAGAACTCCCCCTCTCAGGAACGTGGCGGTAACCTCACCTTACTTCCACAACGGAGCTTACAACGACCTCAGGGAGGCGGTTCTCCACCATCTTGATCCAGAGAGGCACCTTAGGAACTACGACCCAATAGCCAACGGACTCCCTCCGGAGCTTGCCTCCACCCTGAAGAATGACGAAGCCACCATAAATCAGATACTCTCAACCCTCGACATAGAACCCGTAGAACTGACGGAGGAGGAGATAGACTACCTCATAGCCTTCCTTCGCTCCCTTACCAGCCCCAAGGTTTACACGCTCCACGAAGTAATACCCGACAGGGTCCCAAGCGGACTCCCGGTACAATAACCCCATGCTCTACCTACTCCTCTCCATCCTTCTGCTGCTCTCGTGTTCTCCAAAGGGCTTCAAGCCGCTATCTGCCGAGGGCTACAGCGTTCAAATAAAGACCGTTGAAACTAGAGACACCAGGCTCAACTACCTTCTCGTTCACAGAAAGGAAAGCTCCGGTTTCAAAAACGCCCTCATACTCTTTCCGGGAGGGAACGGTACCTGTCACTTTGGGAAGCACCAAAGCTTCTGTCAGAAGAAGAGGAACTACCTAAATAGCGTGTGGGTGAGCAACAACTTCCTTGCGAGGAACGTTCTCAGGTTCGCCCGGAGGGGAGACCTGGTCGTCCTGGTCGATGTGCCGCAGGACATCAAGGAGCGGTTCACCGCCAGAAACTCCAAGATAGTTGCAAGCGCCTACAGGATCTCAGAGGAGCATTACGAGGACATCAAAAATCTTATCTCTGAGCTGAAGGACGCCTTCGGCGTGGAGGAGTTTTACCTGATAGGGACGAGCAGGGGGACCATCTCGGTCGCATACCTCGCAGGTAGAATTCCGGAGGTAAGTGGAGCGGTTCTCACAGCCACCGTTGCATCGGACCCGCACTTCATGGATTACTGCCCTTCAGAAACGGATGACTTTATGAGCTGTACCGGCTTTGAGAGAGCTAACAGGAGAGTCCTGTTCGTTCACCACAGACTGGACGGATGTGTATCTTCGAGCTACCCTCAGGCCAGGACGGTTTTCCAGAAGCTGAGGGCCGAGGAAAAGGAGTTCATCACCGTGGAGGGAGGCTCCGAGCCCACGGACAACCCCTGTTTCGGCCTGACCTACCACGGCTTCTTTGGTAAAGACACTGAGGTTGTGGAGAAGATACTTGACTGGATACACTCGGGAGGGTAAAGGATCAGATCCGGCGATATAATCATATCCCATGGGCTACAGGGTAGCGATCGTAGGGGCAACCGGCGAGGTAGGAAGGACCTTCCTCAAAGTTCTCGAAGAGAGAGACTTTCCCGTAGATGAGCTCCTTCTTTTTGCCTCTGAGCGCTCCGAGGGGACCAGACTCACCTTGAGAGGGAAGGAGTACGAAGTTAATGCCCTCAGCAAGCAACCTTCCTTCAAGGGAATAGACATAGCCCTCTTCTCCGCCGGAGGTTCCGTAAGCAAGGAGTACGCCCCCAAGTTCGCCCAGGACGGGGCCGTGGTGGTGGACAACTCCTCCGCCTGGAGGATGGACCCAGACGTTCCCCTGATAGTGCCCGAGGTGAACCCCGAGGACATAAAACTCTTCGACAGGAAGAGGATAATAGCCAACCCCAACTGCTCCACCATACAGATGGTCGTGGCTCTAAAGCCCATATACGACGAGGCGGGGATAAGCAGGGTGGTGGTTGCCACCTACCAGTCGGTCTCCGGAGCAGGGGCGAAGGCCATAAGGGAGCTCGAGGACCAGACGAGAGCCTGGTGCGAGGGAAGGGAGATACCCCAGCCCAAACAC
>JALWEK010000226.1 GCA_027014185.1 Aquificaceae bacterium | reverse complement strand
TCTTAAAGGGAATATTCAGCGCCATAGGTGAGACGATATCCATCTGGATGAAGGGAGGATACAAGCTCGAGGACCTCGCCCTCGGGAGGTTCTTCGGTCTCCACGTTCTACTCCTCCCACTTATACTTCTAGCCCTCGTTGGAATACACCTCTTCCTCGTGAGGGCCGCCGGAATATCGAACCCCGAAGGGTACGAGATAGACAAGAAGAACGAGCCCGAGAAGGTGGTTCCCTTCCATCCCTACATGACCCTCAAAGAGGGTGCCTACGCTATGTGGTACCTTGCGATCTTCTTCTTCTTCGTGTTCTTCTATATGTCCCACTTCCTCCCAGCGGACAACTTCGAACCGGCCGATCCGCTCAAGACCCCCCCTCACATAGCTCCCGAGTGGTACCTGCTCGGATTTTATGAGGTCTTCAGATCCATACCCAGTAAGTTCTGGGGCTTTATAGCCTTCAACCTGATACTCTTACTGCTCTTACTCCTTCCATTCCTCGACTTCTCCCCAATCAAAAGTGCTAGGAGGAGGCCCCTCTTCTTCGTGATGTTCCTCGTCTTCCTGTTCTCTTCTATGGTTCTTACTGTCCTCGGAACGATGGCCCCCACACCTACGAACGCTAAGCTGGGTATGTTCTTCACCGCACTCGTTTTCCTTTTCTTCCTTTCCCTGCCGGTCATATCCTTCTTAGAGTGGGGATGGTATAAAGCGAGAGGAGGTAGAGCATGAGCACCTGGGGACTTGTAAAGACGGTATTCTTCACGGCGGTGACAGTGGTGTTCTTCTTCGTGATCTGGATACACAACCCCTTCGCCCCACACGAGGAGTACGAGCTACCGGATGAGGCCGAGAAGATAATAGGCGATCCCAAGGCAGCTATAGAGGGAAGGGAGCTCTTCAAGCAGAACTGCGCCAGCTGCCACTCCCTCAGATACGATGGTATATACCTTATGTCCGTTACAGCAAAGCCCGAGTGGCCCAGCATAGAGAAGGCCCACGGGAAGCCCATACTCGAGGAGAAGGACGGAAAGCTTCAGGTAAAGGGATACTTTGTTCCCAGGGACGTTTACGAGGCGGTCGCCCAGACCGACCTCCAGAACCTTAAGGCCTCCTTCGGAAAGGTTCCTCCGGACCTCTCCACCATGTACCTCGCGAGGGGTGCAGGCTACCTTTACAACTTCATAATGGATCCCCAGAAGGTCCTCCCCGGGACCTCCATGCCCAAGCTCTTCTTCCCCGAATACGATAAGGAAGCGCCCCAAAAGGTGGCCAAGATAGTGGCTTACATGAGATCGGTGAACGAGCCTCCTCCCGGTGAAAAGGCAAAGAGAACCTTGATGGGGATAGTTACCATAGCCTACTTCATAGGCATGGGTGCACTCCTCTGGGTTTACAGGAAGAGGCTCCTGGCCAAGATGGGGTACTAAAAAACCGCCCTTCGGGGCGGTCCTTCACATCCTCTGAACTATCCAGCTCCCTTTTACGTTCACTATCTTGACGCTCTCAGTGATGTAGCAGACCCTTCCCTTTTCTACGTAGGCCCTACCGCATCTGCTTACCAGCTCGTTCAGAGCGACTATATTTACGAACAGGCTCAGGTTCTTGTATATGTCGGCATCCCTCAGGGCCTCGCTTACCTCCTTCTCTATCTCATCTATGCCTTTTTTAAAACGCACGCCGTACTTTATCTGCGCAAAGTAGGTCTTCTCGTCGAGCTTAACCATGTTGAGTATCCTCACGTCCTCCACGTCCCCAAAGAACCTGTACCTGGCGTCGAGACTCTTCTCTATATCCCTCGCACTGGGTTTCTCCGAGCAGGAGAAGATAAAGAGGAGAGCCACGAGAAGGATCCTTATCATGGAGATAAGTGTAATTTATTTTTATCCACGAGGCGGGAGGGTATATTTTCAGTATGATGAAGGTTCTTTTAGGCCTTCTCTTTTCCCTGCTTCTCCTCTCGTGCAGCGAAAAAGACTCCAAAGAGTATAGGATAGCCGTCTTCATCTCCGGGGAGGGGAGGATGGAAAAGGTCAGGGGCTTCTTAGACGGGATGAAGGATCTGGGTGTGGAGAGGGTCAAGTACCAGTACTTCAAAGGAAACAACACACTCAGCCTGATGAGGGAGCTCGCCCAGGAGCTCGCCCTGAACCAGGAGGACTACGACCTGATAATCGTGGGAGGAAGTCTGGAGGCCTATATGGTCAAGAGTGCAAGCGGCAAGCTCAAAACCCCGGTTGTGATACTGGGGGGAACCAGCATAAAACAGTGGAAGCTCACGAAGGACCTCGGAAGACCCTCGGAGGGGATAACGGGCGTGGACAACCTCAACGCCGAGCTCATGGAGAAGAGGGTCGAGCTATTTTCTAAGATGTTCCCCCACATAAAGAAGGTCCTCGTGTTCTGCAACCCCCAGTTCGAGGCCTCCAAGAACGCCACGAGGATAACGATAAGGGCGGGAAAGAGGTTCGGGGTGAAGGTAGTTCCAGTCAGCGTGAGGGACGTCAAAGAGCTCGAGTACATCATAAGCCACATGAGGGAGGACGGCTTCAAGGCGATAATAATAACGCCGTGCTTTTACACGGAGAACTTCCTGACCTCTTACATACTCCACTATGCCAACTTCTACCAGATACCTGTCTTCTGCCACTCCCCCGGACTAGTTAAGAAGGGCTGCCACGTGGCCTACGGGACCTCCGGATACGAGCAGGGGTATCAGGCTGCCCACATAGCCTACAAGATACTGAGGGGAACCCCCGTCGAGTTCGTCCCCTTCGAGAGGGCTTACTACCCTAGGTTAGCGGTTAACGAGACCGCTCTGACCGAGCTAGGGGTGGAATACAACAGGGAGTTCTTCACATACATAGACGAGGTAGTAAAATGAGGCTCTCCCTGAAGTTCAGGGTGATCGTTCTCCTCGTCCTTCTCACGATGATACCGGTCGCACTCTACGTCTATCATCACTCGGCGATGAAGGAAAAGATAATCGAGGACAGGCTCAGGTTCGACAAGCTGTACGCTTCCTCGATAGTGAGCAGGATAGAGCTCTTTTTAGAGAGGGTGATGTCGGAGACCGAGTCCCTCGTTTACCTCTACAGGAAGCTCGGCTTTTCGGAAGAGGAGATAATCTGGAGGATAACGGGTCAGGTGAGGGGCGTTTTCGAGGGGGCCTTCTACTCCCCCGAAGGGATACTGATGGGATGGGCGAGCAGGGAGAGGTCGCAGCCTAAGTTCGAGAAGTTCGTAAATCTGAAGGGAAAGAAGGGGATAATCGGGATAGAGTATACCGAGTACAAGGAGCCATTCCTGAAGTTCGTGGTCAGCGATGTGGAGGACGGCCTTCTGAAGGGTTATTTTGTCTTCTCCCTGGACCTCTCCCTCTTCTGGCAGTCCGTGGTTTCCGCAAGACCTAACCCGAGCGTTGAGGTATTCCTCACGGATAGGGAAGGGAACATCCTCGCCTTCAGCGATATGAGGTTCTCCTCCCGAAAGAGGATCCCTTTAAAGGAAGGGGTTTACAGGTCGGAGGTAACGGGGGTCGATGTTGTTGGGGTTCACAGCATCAGCGAGGACGGGAAGTGGGTGGTCGTGGTCGAGGAGCCTGTAAGCACAGTCCTGGAGCCTCTACAGGGGTTCCAGAGGAAGGCTATGGTTGCAGGATCTGCCTTCATACTGAGCGGTGGGCTCTTTGCGATCCTCGTTTTCCTCAGGATATTCAAGCCATTGGAGAGCTTGAAGAACTACGTGGTTTCCTGGGAGGAGAAGAACATAAACAAACCGATAAGAGCGGGGGACGAGGTGAGCGAGCTCTCCCAGGCCTTCGAGAACCTTATAAGGAGACTGGAGGAGGAGAGGAAGCTGTACTTCTCCCTCTTCGAAAACACCCTCGACGGTATAGTGGTCTTCAACGCAGAGAGGAGGGTAATAGACGTAAACAGAACCATACTGGAGAGCTTTAACGTGGGCAGGGAGGAGCTCATAGGCAGGTCCATGAAGGAACTGATAGGTGAGGAGCTGCCCCTCACAAGCATGTTCTTCTCGGAGAAGAAGCTCAGGCTCAGGGAGGAGGTATACTGCCAGCTCAGACAGGAGATACTAAGGATAGAGGGGAACCTATACATACTCTGGAGGCTAAGGGACGTTTCCCAGGAGAAGGAGCTCAAGGTTCTCCTCGAGCAGACGGCAAAGCTCTCCCTGGCGGGTGAGATAGCCTGCTCGATAGCCCATCAGATAAACAACCCTCTGGCCTCGATAATGGGATACGCGGAGAGCATAATCCTGAATACCGAGGACGAGAACGTCGGCAGAAAAGCCGAGGTCATAATGAGACAGGCCCAGAAGTGCGCCGAGACTGTCAGGAAGCTCCTCGACGTGGGCAAGCCCTTCGAAGGAAAGCCTGAGTACGTGAAACCAGAGAACGTGACCATAGACGTCATAAACATGCTTTCCCCGAAGGCTAAGAGAAAGGGGGTGAAGATAAAGTTCAGCTCCAGCCTGAACGGAGAGAGGATCTTCACCTTCCCGTGGCAGATAGAGCAGGTCCTCGTGAACATAATAGACAACGCCATAGACGCCTCTCCAGAGAACAGCTCGGTTGAGATAAAACTCGATCAGCTGAACGGCAAGGTAGTCTGGAGGGTCAAGGACAGCGGGCCCGGAATACCCGAAGAGGATCTTGAGAAGGTTTTCAAGCCCTTCTATACAACAAAGACCTACGGAACGGGCCTCGGCCTTCCCCTGGCGAGGAGGCTTATGAGGAACATGGGCGGGGATGTCAGGATAGAGAGCGAGCCCGGAAAGGGAACGACCGTAGAGATCTACATCAGCAGGAGGGAAGATGAGGATACTGGTGATTGAGGACGACAGGGACTTCAGAGAGCTTCTGGTGGAGCATCTGAGTGAGCAGGGCTACCAGGTGGACGGTGCGTCCGACAGGGAGGAGGGCTTCGAAGCCCTGGAGGAGAAGGACTACTCTGTAGTCATACTAGATCTGTTCCTCCCCGACGGGAACGGTATGGATCTGCTTTCCTGGATAAAGGAGAACACCCCGCTGACTGAGGTGATAGTGATAACCGGACACGGAACCATCAAGACGGCGGTTGAAGCGATGAAGCTGGGGGCCTACGACTTTCTCACCAAACCCTGTTCCTTGAAGGAGGTAGAGATCCTCGTAAAGAAGGCCTTGGAATCGAGGGGCATAAAGAGGGAGAACCTCCTGTACAAGAGGGAGAGGAGGGTAAACATAGACTACGGTGGGTACGTCTTCTCTAGCCCCGCCATGAAGGAGGTTATAAGCAAGGTGGAGAAGATAGCGTGCTCCGACTGTCCCATCCTGATAACCGGAGAGAGCGGTGTGGGAAAGGAGGTGGTGGCAAACCTGATACACAGAAACAGCGACAGAGCGGAAAAGCCGATGGTTACACTTAACGTCGCTTCGGTCCCGAGAGAACTCCTAGAGGCGGAGCTCTTCGGGTACGAAAAGGGTGCCTTCACCGGGGCCGACAAGAGCAGGGCGGGTTTCTTCGAGCTCGCCGACGGGAGCACGCTCTTTCTGGACGAGATAGGTGAGATGGAAACGACCCTTCAGGCGAAGCTCCTCAGGGCAATAGAGACAAAGAGGTTCTACAGGATAGGCGGGAGGAGGGAGATAGAGAGCGACGTCAGGATAATAGCTGCCACGAACAGGGATCTCAGGAAGCTAATAGAGGAGGGCAAGTTCAGGGAGGATCTTTACTACAGGCTCAACGTGGTGGAGATAAACATACCGCCTCTGAGGGAGAGGAGAGAGGATATCCTGCCACTGGCCTACCATTTTCTCAGACAGTTCTCTAGGAAGTACTCGAAGAACATAGAGGGGTTCACAAAAAGGGCGGAGGAAGCCTTGCTGAGCTACCCCTGGTACGGGAACGTCAGAGAGCTGAGGAACGTGGTAGAGAGGGCTGTGCTCTTTTCTGAAGGAAGCAGGATAGACGAAAACGACATATCCTGCCTCTTCGGTGATAAGAACGAGAGGGGAGGTTTCAAGACCATAAGGGAGCTCGAAAAGGAGTACATACTCGAGGTTCTAAAGACGGTAAACTTCAACAAGAAGAAGGCATCGGAGATCCTGGGAATACCCCTGAGGACCTTTTACAGAAAGCTGGAAGCCTACGGTATAGAGTGAGTGCCATTATGACAAACTGATTGCCAATCTGGCAATCACATCTCTATCCAAAAG
>JALWEK010000225.1:10991-20001 GCA_027014185.1 Aquificaceae bacterium | reverse complement strand
GGGCAGTTCATAGGCTTTACGTAGTACTCCTCTCCCTCCATCTCCATGGCGGGGAACATGTTAGGCTTGTAACACTCGAGGTGCCCGCTTATCTCCCAGAGCTTGGACTTCCCCACGTGGGGTGTGTATACGAACTGGTATCCCCTCTTTATGTGCTCCTCCTTCCAGTAGTCCTCAAGGACCCTCCTGTAAACGGATCCTCTCGGGAGCCAGAGAACGAGGCCCGCTCCCACGTTCTCGTCTATCAGGAAGAACTCGAGCTCCCTTCCCAGCTTCCTGTGGTCCCTCTTTTTGGCCTCCTCGTAGAACCTGAGCCTCTGCCTGAGCTCCTTGTCGGACCAGAAGGCCATTCCGTATATCCTTGTGAGCTGGGGCTGGTCCGCCCTTCCCATCCAGTAGGCTCCTGAGATGGAGGTAAGTTTGAAAGCCCCCGCCTTTCCGGTGGAGGGGAGATGAGGCCCCTTGCAGAGGTCTATGAAGTCCCCCTGTTCGTAAACTGAGATGACCTCCTCCGGAGGTATCCTGTTTATTATCTCTATCTTGTATTTCTCTTTGAGTTTCTCAAAGAGCTTTACGGCCTCTTCCCTATCGAGCTCCCTCCTCAGGATGGGATAGTCCCTCTTTATTATCTCCTTCATCTTCTCCTCTATCTTGGGAAGGTCCTCCTCCGTTATCCTGTGGCCTTCCACCTCCACGTCGTAGTAAAAACCTTCCTCCGTGGTAGGTCCCACTCCAAGATGGACTTTCTCCGTCCCGTAGAGCTCTTTGAGGGCTTGAGCCATTATGTGGGCGAGGGAGTGTCTCAGGATCTCCAGACTTTCTGGGTCGCTCTTTCGCACGGGCTTTATCTCCCCGCCCTCCATCACGGGGGTCTGGAGGTCTATTATCCTGTCCCCGATCTTTCCTCCGAGGGCGTCCTCTATTCCAGCGATCTTGAATATCTCACCAAGGGGCGTACCCTTCTCAACTTCGATCTCCTTTCCCTCTATAGAAACCTTGATCTTCTCCTTCACCTTCATGGTCTTCATATTTTACTAATTTATGTGAGCGTCCGATAATTTAAGGAAGGGGGCTGAGGGATGATTATACTGAAGCTGCTCCTTCTTGTACTGATCAGCTTTTCGTTCGGCCAAGAGGTCATCAAGGCTCACATAGGGGCTGTCAGGGACGTGGACCTTGCAGGTAAGTTCTTCGTAACCTGTGGGGACGATGGGTTCATAAGGGTGTGGAACCTCAGAGGTAAGAAGATCCTTGAGATAAGGAGCCATCCGGGCCAGGTCCTCTCGGTGGCCATCAACAGGAGAGGCTTCATAGCATCGTCCGGAGACGACAGGCTGATAAAGATATGGAGGTTACCCTTCGGCAAGCTGGTTAAAACCCTGAGAGGGCACGAGGAGTACGTGAGGGCCCTAGCCTTCTCCAAGTTCGGGAACAGGCTCGCCTCCGGGGACGATATGTGGGAGATAAGGGTCTGGGATGCAACTGAGTGGAAACCTATCAGGAAGTTACAGGGACACACAGGCTGGATATACTCGGTGGCCTTCTCCCCTAAAGGGGAGATCTTCGCCTCCGCGAGCAAAGACTCCACTGTCAGGATATGGTACCCTGACGGGAGATCCGTAGTCCTCAAAGGGCACAAGGACTACGTTTACGATGTTTCTTTCTCTCCTGACGGCACCAGACTCGTGTCGGTCGGGAACGATGGCTACGCCATAGTGTGGGATGTGAAAAAAGGGGAAGCTATAAAGAAATTCAAAGCCCATGACGGGGCGGTTTATACAGTTCACTACTCACCAAAGAGAAACATGATAGCCACAGGTGGGTTCGATGGAAACGTTAAGCTCTGGAGCACGAGGAACTGGAGGCTTTTAGCTATACTCAAGGGACACAAGGGGATAGTAACCAGACTGAGGTTCTCCCCGGACGGAAGGAAGCTGGTATCCGGAGACGACAGGGGATGGGTGATAATATGGAACGTTAGATGAGGGCGGTAGTCCAGAGGGTAGAGGAGTCCTACGTTAAGGTGAACGGAAAGGTAGTGGGGAAGATAGGGAGGGGTCTCAATATCCTTCTGGGGATAAAGAGGGGGGACACGGAAGAGGATGCGAGGAAGCTGGTCGATAAGATATCCAAGCTCAGGATCTTCGAGGATGAGAGGGGTAAGTTTCAGCACTCCCTCCTGGACATAGAGGGTGAGGTCCTGATAATATCCCAGTTCACACTGTATGCGAACGTCAGAAAGGGCAGAAGGCCCAGCTTCGAGCTGGCGGAGGAACCAAAAAGGGCGGAGGAGCTCTACAACAGGTTCGTTGAGATCTTTAAAGAGACCGGCCTTAAGGTGGAAACCGGCATCTTCGGGGCCATGATGGACGTTTACATAAGGAACTGGGGACCAGTTACGATAGTTCTGGATTCGGAAGAGCTCTGAGCATATCTTATAACCGGAGGGAATCATGGAGGATAAGAGGACGATAATAGAGTGTGTAGGACCCTGCATCCAGAAGATAAAAGAGCACGACGAGCTCAAGGAGCTCTATAAGAAGCTCGCCCAGAAGGAAGAGGAAAGGGTAGCCAAGGTACTCCCGGAGAAGATAGAGGACTACCACAGGAAGATGAAAGCCTACATTAAGGAGCTCGTGGACGAGATAAAGGCGAACAGGGAGATGCTCGAGAGCCTGAGCGAAGGAGAGCAGAAGAACCAGGTAAGGCAGGACCTCGAGGACATGGAACGGGAACTCTACTGCTGCCTTATAGAGCTCTTCGAGCTATACCATTACTTCAGGACCTTGGAGGAACTTTCAGACCAGCATATAGAGCAGGCCCTCAACATCCCCGGGAGACTTATCTATGACCTCATACTCGAGATCGGGGGAGCTCGCTAAACTCCTTCTCCCCGTTTTGCTTATCACTGGCTACTCAGCAAGTGGGGAGATCCAAACACCCCAGGATACCCTCCGGCTGTACGTACTATCCCTCTCGGAAGGAAACCTGGATGTAGCGACCGCCCTAAAGTACACGCCTCTGCTCGAGTGGAGCGGCGCCAAGGAGGCAATCGGGGCAGCTCTAATCGTGGGCCTTGTATCCTTAGTAATCAAGCTCACCGGGCTTAACCCCTTCACCACACTCCTCTCCTGTTACATCGTGGAAAGGTACGTCTCACCGGAGAACAGAAAGTTTATCTACATAGCGGTAATCCTGCTCGGTTTTGCCTCCGTTATCTACGCGTACACAGCCATCTCCAGCATCCTTACGCGCACGGTGGTAGAGATAGACAGGGTAATAGTGGAAGACGCAAGGGAGGTAAAGATCTTGGGGACCGACTTTCAGGATAGCAGGGCCTACGTAGATTACCTGATCGAGTATGCCGACGGAAGGGAGAGGAAGGGTAGGGCTCTCCTCCTGTGGAGGAAGGGTAGATGGTATGTAAAGGAGCTGTAGGCTCTGTATAATATATGTATGGTAGAGGTTGAGAAGCTACTGAAGGAAGGTTTAACCTTCGACGACGTCCTGCTGGTTCCCGATTATTCAGAGGTCCTACCTCACGAGGTGGACGTTTCCACATACATAACCAAGAACATAAAGCTCAACATCCCGATAGTCTCGGCTGCGATGGACACAGTTACCGAGGCGCGCCTGGCGATAGCCCTGGCCCGCGAGGGTGGTATGGGGATAATCCACAGGAACATGCCCATAAAGGATCAGGCGAGGGAGGTGGAGAAGGTCAAGAAGTCCGAGAGCGGTATGATCCTCAACCCCGTTACTGTCCGGCCCGAGGCCACCGTGAGGGAGGCTCTCGAGATTATGGAGAGGTACAGGATCTCGGGAGTTCCGGTCGTGGACGAGAACGAGAAGCTAGTTGGGATACTCACCAACAGGGATCTCAGGTTCATAAAGCCCACCGACTACGAGAAGCCCGTATCCGTCTTCATGACAAAAGAGAACCTGATAACGGCCCAGGAAGGGATAACTCTGGAGGAGGCCACCGAGATACTCCAGAAGTACAAGGTAGAGAAGCTCCCCATAGTGGACGGGGAAGGTAGGATAAAGGGTCTGATAACCATAAAGGACATAGTAAAGAGGAAGAAGTACCCCAACGCCTGCAAGGACGATCTGGGAAGGCTGAGGGTCGGCGCTGCCGTTGGGACCGGAGACGATACCCTCGAAAGGGTTTCCGCGCTAGTGGAGGCAGGGGTAGATCTCATAGTTGTGGACACGGCCCACGGCCACTCGAAGAGGGTTATAGAGACGGTCCGGAAGATAAAGGAGAGCTTCCCGGACATAGAGGTTGTTGCTGGAAACGTGGCAACAGCCGATGGCACCAAGGCTTTAATAGAGGCCGGCGCGGACGCCGTCAAGGTTGGTGTGGGCCCTGGATCCATCTGCACCACGAGGATAGTGGCGGGCGTTGGAGTTCCCCAGATAACGGCTATAATGGAGGCCTACAGCGTTGCCAAGGATTACGGGGTGCCTGTGATAGCGGACGGCGGGATAAGGTATTCGGGAGATATAGTGAAGGCCCTAGCGGCAGGTGCGAGCGTGGTTATGCTCGGGAACCTCCTGGCCGGCACGGAGGAGGCTCCGGGAGAGACCATATACTATCAGGGGAGAGCCTACAAGGTCTATAGGGGTATGGGATCGCTCGGTGCCATGATGTCGAGGCTCTCCTCCGACAGGTACGGGCAGGATCAGATGGAGAAGTACGTTCCGGAAGGTATAGAGGGAAGGGTCCCCTACAAGGGAAGGCTCAGCGATATCGTTTACCAGCTCGTTGGGGGGTTGAGGTCCGGGATGGGATACACCGGCTGCAGGACTATAAGGGAGCTTCAGGAGAAGGCTAAGTTCGTGAGGATCACCTGGGCCGGATACAGGGAGTCCCATGTCCACGACGTTCAGATAACGAAGGAGGCTCCCAACTACTGGGTGGAGTGAGAGGATGCAGTTCAGGGAGACGGATCTTCCGGGTGTAGGCAAGAGGTACACCTTGGAGCTCGAGGACGGTGGAGAGCTCACCCTGATAATCCACAACACGGGGAGGAGAGAGCTCTACATAATCGAAGAAGACGAGGAAGAGCCCACATGCGTTATCTCCCTCACCGAGGATGAGGCCAAGGAGCTCGGATTCCTCCTCGCCGGAACCACCTACCAGCCCGTGGCTCCCGAGAGGATGGAGCTGATAATGAAAGAGATGGTGATGGAGTGGGTGAAGGTGGGGGAGAGATCCAACCTGGTGAACAGGACGATAGCCGAGGCTCAGATCAGAAAGAAGACGGGGGCCTCAATAGTGGCCATAATCAGGGGAGAGGACATGCTCGTAAACCCGGACCCCAACACAACCAGCATAATGCCTGGGGATATACTCGTGGTAGCCGGGACGAGGCAACAGATAAAGAACTTCCTAGAGTACTGTGGCGACTGTTCTACTTAAGCTATGGACCACTCTCTGACCTTCCTCCAGATAAATGTTCTTTTCATACTCATGTTCCTCACCGCCCACATACTAAAAAAGGTCAGCGTTCCACCCATAATCTCCTTTCTGCTGATCGGCTTCGCCTCAAAGTTCTGGATCTCCCACGAGAGCACCCAGCTCATAGAGCTGTTTAAGGAAGCTGGAATAATACTCCTCTTTTTCTTCATAGGCCTGGAGTACTCCTTCGAGAGGCTCAAGAACATGGTCTCGGTTCTAAGGCCCGGTATTGTGGACCTTCTCTTCAACTTCTTTCCCATATTCCTTCTCGCACGGCTCTTCGGGTTCGATCTGGTAACCTCACTTCTCATAGCCGGGGTCTTCTACCCGTCGAGCACATCTATAGTGGCCAAGCTCCTTATGGACTTCAAACGCCTAGCCTCCCCCGAGGCGGAGCTTCTCATAGGCATACTCATATTCGAGGACCTGGTCTCCATAATGCTACTCTCGATCCTCATACCCGTGGTTGAGTTCGGAAGCGTGGAGCCGAAGACCATACCGGTCAGCCTAGTGAAGATACTCCTGGTCCTAGTGATCTTCTACCTTCTGCACAGGTTCTTAATACCGCGGGTCCAGCACTGGCTCGATAGGGCTTCGGAGGAAGAGAGCTTCGTTTTCTTCCTACTCGGCATCACGATGGTTGTGGGCGTGTCCTTCAAAGATCTCGGCCTCTCCGAAGCTCTCGGAGCCTTCCTGCTCGGCGTCCTGGTTCCTGAAACTAGGGTTATGGAGAACATAGAGCACCATCTGTCTGCCCTCAAGGAGCTCTCGATAGGTGTGTTCTTCTTCTTCTTCGCCTACGAGAGTGAGCTTACCCTTCCCGAAAACCTTAAGTTCGTCCTCCTCCTGACCCTCCTCGGCGTTCTGCTCAAGGTGATCTCTACATACCTGGCCGCATACCTATACGGTATGAAGAGAAAGGCGAGGCTCAGGACGTCCCTCTCCTTCGTCCCGAGGGGTGAGTTCTCGGTGGTCATAGCCTCCCTGGAGCCGACGGTCAAGCTCATATCCATACCCTTCATACTCTCCACGGCCCTCATAGGGAGCTTTCTATTCGTGGCTGCCCCCAAGGTAGCCGATATCATCTACCCTCCCAAGAGGAGGCCAAGGAGGAGAGTTCGGAAAGAGCTCTCTCCAGTTCAAGGCGCTTCTCCTCGAGGTCGTCCCCCTCGCGGACGATGATCTCCCTTCCTATCAGAGCTTCCGCCCTCGTGAAAGGCAGGGGAACCATAAGCCTGTCCCACGTCCTCAAAGCCTTGTACCTCTCTAGCCTGACTACCGCCGGGACTATGGGCGCTCCTGTCTTCTGGGCAAGGAATATGACCCCCTTCTGGACCTTGTAAGCGGGGCCTTTTGGTCCGTCCACCGTTATCGCTACATTGCCCCCGCTTCTCAGGGCCTTTATAAGCTGGATAGCGCTCCTCCTGCCACCCTTATCGGCCCTGCCCTCCTCGGTAGAGCCTCTCACGACCCTGTAGCCAAGGCCCTCGGCTATCCTCGCAGCTATCTCCCCGTCCCTGGATCTGCTCGCTATCGTATATATGCCCCTGTCCATGCCGTACAGGGTCAGTGCCAGGGCGTGGCCGTGCCACAGGGCGTATATCTTTCCTCTGTCCTGCGCGAACTCGTACCTCTTTTTCCACCTGATAGTTCTTCCGAGGATCCTTATGAATAGAACGAGGAGAGGGGTTAGAGCTAGGACCAGCCTGAACTTAAGTCTCTTCCACATCCGTATGATATTATTACTAAAAACGCCTGTGAGGTGTGCTATGGAAGAGCAGTACGTTGCAGTCCCCTTCAGCTTGGTAGGTTTCTTCGTCACCAACAGGTCCGTTGAGGATAGCATAAGGAACGACCTCACACCGGAGGAGATGGAAAAGCTCCAGGACCTGATAGCCAAGTTTCTCTTCAAGGAGGGCGTCCGTGTGGCCCTGTACCCCTCGGTCGTGCCTCCGGATCAGGCTGAGGAGGCCGTGAGCGAGCTCGAGAACATAATATTCGGAGAGGAAGAGGAAGGATGACGAGGGTCGTTGTCTGCGGAGCCCTGGGAAGGATGGGAAGGAGGATAATAGAGCTGTCCCTCCAGGATCCCGAGGTGGATGTGGTCGGTGGGGTCGAGCATCCCGACTGCATACCTTCCCTCGATCTGGGAGAGGCGCTCGGAAAGGAGGAGCTCAAGGGCAGACCTCTTACCAGCAGACTCGAGGGGCTACTTCCCGCCTGCGATGTGGTTGTGGAGTTCTCCGGGAACACCACGGCCGCAGTGGGTCATGCGAAGCTGGCCACACTCGATGGCAAAGGTATAGTTATAGGCACAACGGGCTTCACAGAGCAGGAGATCAAAGAGATAGAGGAGTCCTCAAAGAACGCTCCGGTGCTCCTCTCCCCGAACATGAGCTTGGGGGTGAACCTCCTCTTCAAGCTAACGGAGATAGCGGCTAAGGTTCTCAAAGATAAGAACTTCGATATGGAGGTAGTCGAGATCCATCACAGGTTCAAGAAGGACGCCCCGAGCGGGACCGCGGTAAAGCTGGCGAATATCCTCAAAGAAAAGGCGGGGCTGGAGAGGATAATTTACGGCAGGGAGGGAGAGGCCCCTAGAAAGGAAGGGGACCTCGGGGTGTTCGCCGTCAGGGGGGGAGACGTGGTCGGAGACCACACCGTTTACTTCCTGGGCTTTGGAGAGAGGATAGAGCTCACCCACAGGGCGAGCTCGAGGGACACCTTCGCCAAGGGGGCGGTCGAGGCCGCCAAGTGGATAAAGGGTAGGGAACCGGGGATGTACTCCATGTTCGACGTGCTCGATCTATGAGGGAAGAGGATCTCAGGAAGTTAGAGTTCGAAAAGATAGTATCCAAACTCAAGGAGTTCGTTCACTCACCTGCAACCGAGAAGATCCTGGAGAACATAAGACCCTCCACGGACAGGGAGGAGATAAGCTCGAGGATAGAGCTATTCAGAGCCTTTAAGGATATTGACCTTAGTCTCTACAGGTTCGAGGATATAAGGGGGCTCTTGGAGAGGGCAAGGATCGAGGGGGCCGTCCTGAGTGTGGAGGAGCTACTCTCCATACTGAGCGTTCTCAAGCTGGTTAGGGGGGTTAGGAAGGTTGTCGGGAAGGAGGCTGAAAGAAAACCGCCGCTGAGGAGGCTCTCCAAGAGGCTTCACATCTTCTCCTCCCTAGAGAACCTGATCGAGTCGAGCGTGGACAGGAGGGGGTTCGTCAAAGACGAAGCGAGCGAGGAGCTATTCAGAGTGAGGAGGAGCATAAGGGGTATAGAGAAGGAGATAATGGAAAGGCTCGAGAACCTGCTGAGGAGACCGGACGCGGAGAAGGTTTTCTCGGACAAGATAATAACACTCAGGAACAACAGGTACGTCGTCCCCGTAAAGAGCTCCCAGGTGAAGAAGATATTCGGGATAGTTCACGGAACCTCCTCCTCTGGGTACACCACCTACGTGGAACCCCAGTTCGTGATAGAGCTAAACAACAAGCTCACCGAGCTCAAGGCCGAAGAGGAGGAGGAGGTGAGGAAGGTCCTTCGT
>JALWEK010000225.1:0-10981 GCA_027014185.1 Aquificaceae bacterium | reverse complement strand
CTCCTACGTGGGGGATTTCGCGCCAAAGATACTCGAGAGCTTTGAAACCCTGACCGAGATAGATCTGCTCTTGGCCAAGAAGAGGCTCGCCGAGGCGTACGGAGGAGAGTTCCCGAAGCTGGGGGACCACGTGGAGCTGAGAGGGGTGAAGCATCCCGTTCTCGCCCTCATAAACCCCGATACTGTCCCGGTCGATATAGTCCTGAAGGAAAGAAGAGGGCTTATACTAACGGGACCCAACACAGGGGGGAAGACGGTTGCGCTGAAGACCCTAGGACTCGTTTCCCTGATGGTTCAGAGCGGGATCCCCGTTCCGGTTGGGGAGGGAAGCGTTCTGAGGATCTTTGAAAACGTGTTCGTGGACGTCGGCGACGAGCAGAGCCTTGAGCAGAACCTATCGACCTTCTCCTCCCACATGACCAACATAGCCGACTTCCTGCCGAAAGCCGGTCCGGAGAGCCTCGTCCTACTCGATGAGCTGGGGGCAGGGACCGATCCGGTGGAGGGTTCCGCCCTCGGTATAGGGATACTGGAATTTCTAAGGAGAAGGGAGGCCTGGATCTTCGCCAACACCCATCACACTCCGATAAAGGTGTACGCCGTAAATTCCGATTACTTCGTTCCCGCGAGCGTCCTCTTCGACAGGGAAACCCTGAGGCCTCTCTACAGGATAGCCTACAACACGGTCGGGGAGAGTATGGCCTTCGAGGTAGCTAAGAGGTGCGGCATCCCCGATGAGGTCATAGAGATAGCCCGGAGGAACGTGGGGGAGCTCGGGAGCGAGTACATGAGCGCTATGGAGAAGCTGGCGGATTACACCAGGGAGTACGAGAAGAAGCTCTCTGAGCTCGAGAAGCTGAGGGAAGAGCTCGAGAGGGAGAAGGGGAAGTACGAGGAGCTTTACAGGGAGTATATGGAGTTCAAGAGGAGAGGATGGAAGGAGGCCTACAGGGAGGCCAAGAACTACCTTCGGAGGCTTATGGAGGAGGGCAGAGAAGCCCTCAAAAACCTCAAGACTAAGGAGGACCTTGAGAGCTTTATAAGGGAGCAGGAGAAACAGCTTGAGCTCTTCGCTCCTAGGGAGGAGAAGGAGCCGGTGAAGGTTGGGGACAGCGTGGAGTTCATGGGCAAGAGGGGGAAGGTCCTACAAATAAAGGATGGGAGGGCTTACGTTGCCCTGGAGGGTATGAAGATCTGGATAGACCTGGACGCCCTGAAACGTATAAAGGAAGAGAAGAAGGAGAGGCCCAAACCCGTGCCCAAGGGATCTCTCGCCAGGTCGGAGATAAACCTGATAGGTATGGATGCGAGCACAGCGCTTATAGAGCTAGAGAAGTTTCTGGAGGAGGCTCACGCCTCCGGCCTCAAGAGCGTAAAGATAATACACGGCGTGGGAAAGGGGATCCTCAAGAGGGCTGTGCACGAGTTCCTATCGAAGTCCGACAAGGTTAAGTTTTACAGGGAGGCCTATCCGAGAGAAGGAGGATCGGGTGTAACCGTGGCCTTCCTGAAAGGTCCTGAAGAGTGATCGGTTATATTTATCTCCATGGGAATGGTTCTCGAGGTCCTGCCCGTGGGGCCACTGGCGGTAAACTGCTCCGTCCTGGCGGACGATAGAACTGGGAAGGCTGTGATAATAGATCCGGGGGCGGACGCTGAGAAGATAGTAGATGTTGCTAAAGAGTTCGAGGTAGTGGGCATAATCAACACCCACGGGCATATAGACCACGTGGGTCAGGTCGGAAAGGTAAAGGAGTTCTTCAACGTCCCGTTCTATCTGCATCCCGAAGACCTGTACCTCATAGAGGACGAGATATGGCCCGGTTTCGCCGGCTACATCAAGGCTGTCCCGTGCCCCCCTCCCGACGAGTACCTCGAGGATGGGATGTCGATAAAGGTCGGAGAGCTGGAGCTCAAAGTTATGCACACGCCAGGGCACACACCGGGTCTGTGCTGCTTTTACATAGAGGAGGAGGGAGTCCTTATAGCAGGGGACCTTCTCTTTAAGGGCAGCGTGGGAAGATGGGACCTTCCGGGAGGCGATCCAGAGAAGCTGAAGAGATCTTTAGAAAGGGTCTTTACCGAGCTTCCCGACGAGACCATAGTGATCTGCGGCCACTACGAGGAAACCACCATAGGTTACGAGAGGAAGTTCAACCCCTATCTCCATGGAGGGTTGCTGTGAGCGAGGTTGTGGTCAGGGTTGAGGACCTGCACAAGGAGATAGAGGGGAGGAAGATCCTCAAGGGCGTTTCGTTCGAGGTAAGGGAGAGGGAGATATTCTCGATAATAGGCGGGAGCGGAAGTGGAAAGACCTCTATTACAAAGCACATAATCGGCCTCTGGAAACCAACGTCAGGGAAGGTCTATGTGTTCGGAAGGGATGTGAGCGAGCTCTCTCAGGCGGAGATGGACGAGCTCAGGAAGGATATAGGCTACGTCTTTCAGGAGGGGGCGCTCTTCGACAGCATGAGCGTATGGGAGAACGTAGGTTTTTACTTCTTAGAGCACACCAATATGAGCAGGGAGGAGATAAGGGAGATAGCCCTGGAGAAGCTGAAGCTCGTGGATCTCGACGAGGACGTGCTCGATCTCATGCCTTCCGAGCTCTCCGGGGGTATGAGGAAGAGGGTGTCCATAGCGAGGGCTATAGCGACGAACCCCAAGTTGATAATCTACGACGAGCCCACCTCTGGGCTAGATCCCATAACGAGCCGGGTAATCGACAGGCTGATCCTCCAGCTCAGGGAACGGACCGGAACCACAGCTATAGTGGTTACCCACGATATGATCTCAGCCTTCACTATATCCGACAGGCTCCTGGTTCTGAGAAAAGGGGTTGTGGTTGCCGAGGGAAGACCCGAGGAGGTGATAAACTCAACCGACCCCTTCGTTCAGGAGTTCATAGGTAGCATGAAGGAGTGCCTAATCCACCAGAGCAAGATCTCTTAGGATGGCTCTCCTCATTATCGGGTAATTGTTCTTCACACCCTTTGAGAGCAGGAACTGGAAGAGATGGTTGCTTCCCGTATAGAAGGAAACCGCCGAGGATACGAGGTACAGATCCCACATCCTTACGAACTCCTCCCCGTACATGTTCCTTATGATCCCTACCTTCTCCCAGAAACGTCTCCTCCACTCCTTTAGGGTCCTGTAGTAGTGAAGTCTCCAATCGTCTATGTCTATCAGGCAGAAACCTAGTCCCTCGAAGGCACACAGAACCTCCGCTATACCCGGAAGGTATCCGCCGGGGAATATGTACTTCCTTATCCATCTGCTCTGAACGCCGGGATGGACCTTCCCTATGGTGTGTAGGAGGAAGAGGCCTCCGTCCTCCATGACGCTGTTTATCGTTTTGAAGAAGGCCCTGTAGTGATCCCTCCCCACGTGCTCGAACATCCCGACCGAGACCACCTTGTTGAACCTCCTGCCCAGCTTAGGCAGGTCGGCGTAGTGCATAAGATAAACCTCTACACGGTCCTGCAGGCCTCTTCTCTCTATCTCCTCCTTCACATGCCTGTACTGGTTCTCCGAAAGCGTTATCCCGACACTGTGGGCCCCGTACTCCTGCGCAGCTTCCAGAATTATAGATCCCCATCCGCATCCGACGTCCAGAAGTCTGTCCCCTTCTTCCAAGAGGAGCTTATCAAATATAATCCTTCTCTTCTCCCTCTGGGCCTCCTCGAGGCTCATGTTGGGAGAGCCGAAAAAGGCGCAGGAGTAAGTCATGGACTCATCGAGCCAGAGCCGGTAGAAGTCGTCCCCCAGATCGTAGTGGTGCTGGACGTTCCTCTTCTCTTTGATCTTGTTTATCACGCTGAGGGTGTTTGTGATCTTAAAGAACAGGGCAGAAAAGCCTTTGCTTCCCTCGATCTCGTTTATGTATCTGGTTCCGGCTATCAGAAGCCTTTCGAGATCACCTTCGATCTCTATCTCCCCCCTCATGTAACCCTCTCCAAAGCCCATCTCCAGGTCTTTTAAGGTTCTCTTTAGGGCATCCCAGCTCTTGAACACTACCCTGTGGTCCACCCTCCCTTCCGGAATGTCCCTTCCGTCGGGGAGCCTAACTCCTATGTTCTCCTGTCCTCTGGAGTTTATATTTTCAAGAATTCTCCTTATGACCCTCTCCCTTAGCATCGCCTTCCCTCCTGGCACTTTTAATATATATCAACCCCCGCACCTGATCACCTCGGCCACAAAGGGAACGACACCTTTACCGAGCATACCGAGCTTCTTGGCGGCGGCGTAGGAGAGGTCGAGGTGTCTTCCCCTCACGTAAGGGCCCCTGTCGAGGACCTTGACCTTAACCGTCCTGCCGTTCTCCAGGTTCTTCACAAGGAGCACCGTCCCCAGGGGGAGGTTCCTGTGGGCTGCAACGTAATCGTGCATGTTGAACCTGGTTCCCGATGCGGTTCTCCTGCCGTGGAACTTGGGGCCGTACCAGGAGGCGTACCCCCTTATGTATCTGGGACACTTCCTTACCCCGTTCTCACCACACCTGAGGACCTTAACCTTGGCCTTGAAGGAGCTTCCCCTGCTCATAAAGTGTCTGTACTTCTTCGGAATACACAGACCCCTAACCTTCTTGTTCATCCTCACAGAAATGGTGAGGCTCTTCCCCGTCTCGAGGCTCGTAACCTTTATCTTGCTAAGGTGCTGTACCCTGTCAGAGTAGGCGTACCTTGTTGGGCAGTACCTAACGACCATGTAGGTTGTCTTCGGACAGGGGGCCTTCATGCCCTCGTACTCGTATCTGACCTGTCTGGGAGCTGGAGAGCAGGAGATCAGAAGCCACGCGAGGGAAACCAGAAGGACGAGCTTTCCCATCTCGGGAAATATTCTATCGGCCGGTCCTCAGAACTTTTCGGTGAAGAAGTCGGCAACGGCCGTTGCGGCGATAGCATCGGGTTTCAGAACAGGCTTGAGACCCTGGGCGAGAACGTAGCCCACCGCCTCCTTGAGGATCACGCTCGACCTGTGGTCGGGGTTGGGGTTTATGTCGAGATGTACCTCGAAGGGTCTTTCCCCCACCACGTCCGCTATCATCAGGGCTGTGTAGACGGCCCTATCGACCTCTTCGAGGAGCCTCTGACGGATCGAGTTTATCCGCCTTACCCTGTCCACCTGCCAGAATATCTTCGCACCGTGGTTAGAGTTTATGTGGACAACGATCACCGTAACGAAGATAGTGCTCTCCCTCAGCTGTCTCGAGTCGCAGCCTACGTATATGGCGCTCTCCTCGGAGGAGTTTTTTATGAACTCCCTCACCTCCTCTATGTCCTCGAACTGGGGCATCTTATCCCTTCGGATCGAAGTCCACGTCCTTGTACCAGCTAGGTCTGAAGGCTATCCAGTACTTCATGTTCTCGGGACTCTTGGAGTAGCAGACCTCGCAGAGAAGCCCTCTCTCTGTGAGCTTGGAGTTGTCGTCACAGCACTCAGACAGATTCCAGAACTCGTAGTTATCGTGGAACACCAGCTTGCCACACTCTATACACTCGTAGAGCTCACATCCCCTTTCCCTGAGAAACTCCTCGAGCTCCATCTCCTCCGGGAGCTCCTCCAGCTCGAAGACGTTCTTCAAAAACTCCCTCTGGCGTTCGGAAAGCTCCGACAGACGCATAGCTCTATTATATACCTCACCTCTCCTTTGAAAAGCCCTCCAGGAACCTCTTCAGGTTATCGATGGTGCCTTTGACGCCCTCCCTTACCTCACATAGGGCCTTGTCGAACTTACACCTCGTCTCGCAACCCTTCCTCTTTTCCTTGTCCAGGGGAAACTCCTGAACGCAATCGAAGGCGCACCTTCTGTAGTCTATCTCACACCTGTCCAGAACCTTGAGGGAGAAGGCCTCGGAAGCTAAAAGCAGAAAGAGTAAAAAACCTACCATTTCATAACCGGTTTTACGGGATCTCCCCTCCCGTTCCTAAGCTCGTAGTAGATACCGCAGCCTTCCCGGCCCCTGCCTACCTTGCCTATAACCTGTCTGACCTTCACCTTCTCGCCGATTTTAACCCAGGGTCTCTCCATCTTCCCGTAAACGGACACCAGTCCGTCCCTCTGCTCGATTATCACAACCCATCCGTAGTTCTCGACGTCCCTGCCGGAGTAAGCCACCCTGCCCTCCTCCACGGCTCTGACGTACTTACCGCAACCGGTCTTTATGAATATACCCCTTCCCATCTTCTCCACGCTACCCTTAACCGGCGGGTAGTAAACGGGCCTTCTCACCTCCGGAGGTTTCTCCACCTTCTGAACGCAGGAGGATACGATGAGCACAGCCACAAGGAGCAGAAGCCTCATCCCAGATCCCTGTCCATCTCTATTTTGGAGGGGGTAACGCCCCTCTGACCCTTGTACTTTCCGCTGTACACCTTGTCCGGGATCCTGTCGAGCTTAGCGAACACGAGCTGACATATCCTCATCCCGACGTACAGTCTTATGGGAACGCTGTTGGCGTTATAGAGCTCTAGGGTTATCTGGCCCTCGAAGCCCGCATCCACCCAGCCCGCGTTCTCTATGAAGAGGCCGAGCCTTCCAAGAGATGACCTTCCCTCCACGAAGGCGGTTATGTGGGATGGGAGCTTTATGTACTCAACGGTAGTAGCTAGGAGGAACTCCTTCGGTCCTATCTCCACAAAATCATCGACAACCTCCTTCTCAACATCTCCAGCTCCGTTCCTAACGTCTATAATCTCCGAGCCCTTGTATCTGGCGAACTCCCTTCCCAGCCTCAGGTCCAGAGAGGAGCACTGTATCTGGGCCTCATCGAAGGGATCGACAACGAGATCCCCTTTCTCCAGCAGCTCCTTTATAGTTCTGTCGCTCAGAATCATGATCCTACATAAAATTATATAGGCATGCGAAAGAGAGCCTTCAGCCTCCTGTTCCCGCCACTGCTCGCCCTCATCGTGCTCTACGTATCGTTCAAATCCCTACCTCCCGAAAGGGAGGTCCTCAGACTTATCTCCCTGCATGTATCCACCTTGGAGCTACCTAAGGTAAGGGTTATATACAAGGCGCTGTCCAGCACAGAAGATATAGTAGATATAGAGTGCGAGAAGGTCGTCCCGGTTACATACACCAGGGTAGTTTCCCTGGAAGATCTACCCCCGGAGGAGAGGAAGGAGAGGTTCATAGATCTCATGCTCCCCTCCATACTCGTGGTGAATTACGAGGTTCGCTATACGAGGGAGAACCTCCTCAGGATACTCAAAAAGCTCAGGAAAGGTCTGAAGCTGAGCAGGGACGAGGTGATGTACGTGGAGAGCCTTCTAAACAGATGCAGGGCGGACTCGATAGAGGAGGCATTGGTTAAGGCGAACCCCGTCCCTCCTAGCCTCGTGATAGCCCAGGCGGCTATAGAGAGCGGATGGGGAACATCGAGGTTCTTCGTGGAGGGGAACAATCCCTTCGGGATATGGACCTTCAAGGATAGAGAGGATTCCCTCCAGGCAGAGGGGAGCGGGGCCCGGCTTAGGCGGTTTGACTCCATACTAGAGGCTGTGAGGGAGTACGTTTACAACGTGAACGTAGGGTGGGCCTATAGGGGGTTCAGAAGGCACAGGCTCAGGAGCTTCGACCCTTTAGAGCTCTCCGAGTTTCTCAGCTTTTACTCCATAGAGAGGGAGAGGTATGTCAGAAAGGTGCAGAGGCTTATCGAGGAGAACAACCTTCGCAGGCTTGATCTATGCACTCTTGATCCTGCTTATATCAGGTGAGGCCTTTGGGGGTCACGCCACTATACTCCTCTACCACAGGTTCGGGGACGACAGGTACCCCACCACCTCGGTATCCATGGAAGATTTCGAAAAACAGATGCGATACCTAAAGGAGAACGGCTACAGGGTTGTGAGACTGAAGGAGATAGTGAGGCTGGTAAAGGAGGGTAGAGATATACCTGAAAAAACCGTCGCCATAACGATCGACGACGGTTACAGATCCACGATGAAAGCCTACGAGGTGCTGAAGAGGTTCGGATTTCCCTTCACCGTCTTCCTCTACATGGAGGCGGTAGATAGATACCCAGACTTCCTGACCCTAGAACAGATAAGGGATATGGAAAGCTCAGGTCTGGTGGACTTCGAGAACCACTCGTACTCCCACAGAGCCTTCGGGCTTATGAGGGATGAAAAGGCCTTCCTAGAGGACCTGGAAAGGAGCGAGAGGAGGTTTCAGAAGATATTCGGGAGGAGACCTACGCTGTATGCCCTCCCCTTCGGCTTTTACAACAGGAAGATCCTCAGTATCCTCAGGGAGAGAGGGTACGAGGCGATACTCACCCAGGATCCCGGGAACGTGGGCCCACATACGGATACTCACAGGATGCCCAGGCAGGCCATAGTGGGAAGCTGGAGCAGGATGGAGAACTTCAAGAAGAAGCTCGTCAGGGAGCCCCTTCCCCTGAAGAAGCTCTACCCTAACTACGGCTTTCTAAAAGAGAACCCGCCCCCCTTTATAGGAGGTGAGCTCAGCTTCCCGAGACGATACAGGAGCTGCAGGATCTACGTTACGGAGCTCGGCTGGAGGAGGGCTGAGAGGAAGGGGGGTCTAGTTTACGTGAACGGAACTCCCGAGCTCAAGAGGAGATGGAACAGGATAGGGGTAAAGTGCAGGAACGTGGAGAGCGGAAGATGGGCGGAGAGCTTCTGGATGATAATAGTAAGATGAGGGTTCTCGTAGTAGGAGTGGGCGCCATAGGGAGCGTTTACCTGGCCTTCCTCACAAGGGCAGGACATGTAGCCGCCGGGCTTGTGAAAAAAGGCAGAAGGGTAGAAAAGATAAGGGTGGAGGGTATATGGGGGGATTTCGAAACGCCGGTCAGAACGGTTGAGGATCTCTTGGAGCTCGATTTCGAGCCCGAGCTGGTCATCCTCTCCGTGAAGTCCTACGATACGGAAAGGGCTCTGGAGATCTTAGAAGGACTCAACTGGGAAGGAGCGTATCTTATGGTAGCCCAGAACGGCTACGGGAACTACGAGAAGGCGGTGTCGGTCCTGGGCGAGGGTAAGGTGATACTGGCTAGGGTTATATTCGGCTCCGAAGTCCTGGAGCCTGGACACATCAGGATAACGGTGTGTGCAGACGACGTGGTCATAGGGGACCCTTCGGGAAGGATAAAGGAAAGCCTGCTCCAAGACCTAGCGAGTACCTTTACCGAGGCGGGGATACCGACGAGGTTCGAGAGGGAGGTCTATAAGTACCTGTGGGACAAGATAATATACAACAGCGCCCTCAACCCTTTGGGGGCGCTTCTAGAGACGAACTACGGGAGCCTTGCAGAGAACCCCTACACCAGAGAGCTCATGGATAGGATCATAGAGGAGATCTTCGATGTCCTGAAAGCGGCAAAGATAGAGACCTTCTGGAAGAGTGCGGAAGATTACAGGAAGGTATTTTATGAAAGGCTCATACCACCAACAGCGGCCCACTACCCGTCCATGCTAAGGGACGTAAAGAAGGGGAGAACAGAGATAGACTCGCTGAACGGGGCTATATGCGATCTGGGTAGGAAGTTCGGAGTTCCCACGCCCACAAACGAGTTCATAACTAAGATGGTTAAGGCCAAGGAGTTAATCTTCAGAGCTGATAGATGAGAGCTCGGTAAGATGGGCCCCACCCATCGAACAGTGCCCGTTGTAAACCGCCCCCTCCACGATTACGAAAGCGTCCACCCTCACGTCCCCGTTCAGTGTGGCACCCCTCTTTAGCTCTATCCTCCTCGCGTCTATGTTCCCGTTCACAACCCCGTGTATAAGTATCTCGCTGCAGCGTATGTCCCCCTCAACGCTGCCGGTCTCGCCTATTATCAGCATCCCCTCGCTCTTTATGTTTCCCTTAACCTTTCCGTCTATACGTGTCGCCGTCGAGAGGTTGAGGTTTCCCTCGAACTCGCACCCCTCACCTATGAGGGTGTTCACATCTGAGGGTTCCACAGGCTTAAAACTTTCCTTCTTTCCACCGAACATATCACCACCTCACGTACATGTATTTTACGGGATTCTGCTTCCTCGAATACCTCCACACCTCGTAGTGGACGTGGGGACCGGTCGATCTGCCTGTAGAACCCACGTATCCGATTATCTGTCCCGACTTGACCCACCTGCCGGGCTTGACCTTTATCTTGGACATATGGGCGTAGAGGGTCCTGAAACCGTAAGCGTGCCTTATTATCACCGTCTTTCCGTACCCGGCCTTCCAGCCCGCGTATATAACCTTCCCCTCGGCAGTGGCCCTAACGGGAGTTCCCCAGGGTGCCCTTATATCAACACCGTCGTGGAACTCGTACCTGCCGTCGAAGGGATCTCTCCTGTATCCGAACCTGGAGGTTATCCTACCCCATACGGGTGGTCCGAGCGGTATCCTGCTCAGGTACTTCTCGAACTTCGTGGCCTCGTTGTGGAGGAAGCTGACGTACTCTATGTCCAGTATGTCCACCTTCGCCTTGGCCCCGCCTATGCCGCTGGGAACCTTCCTTATACCTTTTTTCCTCAGGAACCTGTCGATGGTCATCAGCTTGCCCTCGAGCTTCTCGACCTTCTCCTTGAAGCTCTGTAGGTAAGAGTTCTTTTCCCTCTCCTTTTCCAGAAGTGCCTGGAGCTGGTTCCTCTGCTCTGTAAGGAGGGCGAGCTCTCCCTTCAGCATGCGGTTTTCATAGAAGGTGAACGCTGAGAACGCCACCAGCCCGGACAGCCCTAGGATAGAAAATACGGCGGCACCCTTGAGAAACCTGAGGTTGATCCTGAGGCTTTTTGCCTTCTTCCCCCCGTAACCCGCGATTATGACGTTTATGTACTTGTCCCTCATAATGCTCTTATTCTACACTAAGAACGCTCAGGAATGCCTCCTGCGGGAGGGAGACGCTTCCGAACTGCTTCATCCTCTTCTTGCCCTCCTTCTGCTTCTCAAGGAGCTTCTTCTTCCTGGTGACGTCCCCTCCGTAACACTTAGCGGTAACGTTGGCCCTCAGGGGCTTTATCC
>JALWEK010000224.1 GCA_027014185.1 Aquificaceae bacterium | reverse complement strand
CTTCTTGAGGAGCTCGTAGTCCTCTATCGCGGTCCTGAGCCTCTCGTAGGCCCTCTGTGTCTCCTCCATCTTCTCCCAGGAAAAATCCAGCGGGCTCCTGTAGTGGGTGAAGAGGACAAGGAGCCTCAGGATGTCCGGATGGTACTTGGTGTATATCTCCTTCAGGGTTACGTAGTTACCTAAAGATTTGGACATCTTCTGGCCGCCCACGGTAACGAGGCCGTTGTGCATCCAGTACCGGGCGAAGGGCCTTCCGGTGATGGCTTCAGCCTGGGCTATCTCGTTCTCGTGATGGGGAAAGACGAGGTCCAGCCCGCCCCCGTGTATGTCTATCGTTTCTCCCAGATGCTTGAATATCATGGCCACGCACTCGGTGTGCCATCCAGGTCTCCCCTTACCCCAGGGTGAGTCCCAGGCCGGCTCCCCCGCCTTGGCCGCCTTCCATAGGGCGAAGTCCAAGGGATCCTTTTTCTTCTCGGAAGGTTCGACCCTCGCGCCCGCCTCCATCTCTTCCGGGCTCCTCTTGGAGAGCTTTCCGTAATCTCTGAAGGAACGGACCGAGAAGTAAACGTCCCCTCCCGATTCGTAGGCGTAACCTTTTTCTATCAGCCCCTGGATCACATCTATTATCTCCTGCATGTGTTCGGTAACCCTCGGCTCCACGTCCGCGGGCCTGACCCTTATGGCTTCCATATCCCTGTAGTAGCTTGCTATGTATCTGTTCGCTATTGTCATAAAGTCTGTGCACTCGTCTTTGGCCCTGTTTATGATCTTGTCATCCACGTCGGTGAAGTTCCTAACGAACCTCACATCGTAGCCCAGGTGCTCGAGAAACCTCCTGAAGGTGTCGAAGACTATCAGGCTCCGTCCGTGGCCCACGTGGGAGTCGTCATATACGGTAACGCCGCAGGTGTATATCAAAACCCTCGGGGGATCTATAGGGACGAACTCTTCGACCTTACCCGTGAGGGTATTGTGTATCTTCAGACTCATGGATTTATTATATGATAATCTACAGATGAGAAAGATGATAAAGGAGGTCTTTCTGGGGGTTAGATTCCTTGTCTCCCTTTACTTTCTACTCATTTCGCTCGGCATAGAAGCCCCCTCAAAGGGAACTGTAGTCGTTTTGACAGCCCTTTACTTCTCCTTTAGCCTCCTATCATACCTGAAGTTCGAGCAGACCAGATGGATAAACAGGTTCGTCGATGTGGTGTTCGTGCCCCCCATAGCCTTCCTGTCCGGTGAGCCGAAGGCGATATTCTCCCTAATACCGCTCATAGTCCTTCATACAAACAGGAGCCTTATAACCACGGGGCTCCTGTTCCTATCGGGAGCGGCGCTCGCTGCTTACACCTTCGCCGACGATCCCCTCCTCCTGTTTTCAACGCTAATACTACTGATCGCCGCACCCATATCAGCAATGGCACCCGACCTGATAGGGACCATAAGGAAGGAGAGAGACTCGATGAAGGAGCTCAGAAAGGCATACAGAAAGCTCCTTCAGGACTTTGCGAGATGGGAGAAGGACAGGAGGGAGCTCGATCACGTCAAGTTCCTCATAGACGTTTCAACCAAGAGCCAGGACGTCCAGGATTTTCTGAAGGGCGTAAAGGAGAGGTTCAAGGTAAGAAGGATCCACGTTATTCCAAAGAGGGAGATCGAAAGCTACTCTCCCCTTATGGACAGGGAAAAGGGCCTCCTGTCGGTCCCCGTTAAGCTCGAGGAGGGGAACGCGGTGATCATATTCGAGATGGAGAGCCCCTTTCAGCTCAACGATGAGCTGGTGGTGAGCTCCCTCGAGAGAGCGGGAAGGATGGTAAGCCTGTTCATAGCCGGGTTCGAGGACAGCTCCTCCTTGGGAAGGGCTATAAACATAGGTTGAACAGGTATGAAGGTGGCCGAGATAAAGTTCGACAGAGAGCTGAACTTGGAAGGGCTTTCCTGCCCCGTTCCCATAGTGATGACCTCCGAAACAGTAAAGAAGATGAAGGAGGGAGAGGTTCTAAAGGTTGTTGCAACCGACCCGGGTTTCGAGAGAGACATCTGGAACTGGAGCAAGCAGACCAAGAACGAGCTTATAAAGGTTGAAAAGGAAGACGGGAAGACCGTCGCTTACATAAGGAAGACCTCAGAAGGTAAGGAGCCCTCTCTGGGATACTGGATAAGGTTCCACGCCCTCGGGGTGAAGCTCCACGCTCGACTCTTTTTCCTCATGCTCAACCCTTTTGTGAAGAAGCCCGACCACTTCATAACCTTCACCGCCATATCCGAGGGAACGAGAGCTGAGAAGTTTCTGAGGGGTAAGTTCGGGTCGGTCCTCATACCCGTCCCCGACGAGATAGACCCCAGATGTGGCGTGGTTCTCGCGGTCAGGGGAGAGGAGAAGGCCAGGGAGCTTTACGAGCTACTGAGGAAGGAAGGCTTCGGGGTCGAAGCTATATACAGAAAAAAGAACAAGCATTACGAGAGGGTGTATCCGTAGGTTAGATTTCCTCTATCCTCAGCTTCCTCTGCTCGCCCGTTCTCATATCCTTGAGGGAAACGGCCCCTTCCCTCATCTCGTCCTCACCTATTATCACCGCGTAATCTGCCGAGAGTTTGTTCGCCAGCTCCAGCTGCTTCCTGAGACCCCCTTTTCTGTAGGAGAGCTCAACGACCTTTCCCTTCTTTCTAAGGATATCAGCGACCTTAAGGGCGTAGGAGTGAACATCACCGAAGGGTATAACGAAGTAAAGCTCGTAATCTCTAGGCGGTTCATCTACAAGGAGCATCAGCCTCTCAACACCCACAGCGAAGCCAAGGGCCGGAGTTGGAGGTCCCCCGAACTCCTCCACAAGGTAGTCGTACCTTCCACCGGCTATCACCGCCACCCCCAGCTCATCGGAAACAGCCTCAAAGACTGTTCTCGTGTAGTAGTCCAAACCTCTCACGAGGTTGTAGTTCTCCCTGAAGCTGACACCGAGCTCCTTCAGGTAATCTTTGAGCTTTGCATAGTGCTCCCTGCACTCATCGCAGAGGAAGTCCAGCATCTTAGGTGCTTCCTTGACAGCCTCCTGACAGGTCCCCACCTTGCAGTCTAGGACCCTCAGCGGGTTCCTATCCTTTCTGTCCACACACACATCGCACAGGTGGTTCGCTACCCCGTGCAGGTACTCCACAAGCGCTTCCCTATAGGCCGGGCGGCAGACCTTACAACCGAGCGAGTTTATCTCCAAAGTGGCCGAGATCCCAAGGGCTTTCAGGATCTCGTCTGCGAGCCTGAGGAGCTCCGCGTCCGCATGGGGCTCGGCAACCCCGAACACCTCCACCCCTATCTGATGGAACTGTCTGTACCTGCCGGCCTGAGGCCTCTCGTACCTGAACATGGGGCCTTCGTAGAAGAGCTTGTGGTAGGGCCTCAGGGCGTAGAGCCTGTTCTGTATGTAGGCTCTCACCACGCCGGCCGTTCCCTCAGGCCTTAAGGCCAACCTCCTCCCCTTCTTGTCTGTGAAGACGAACATCTCCTTCTGGACTATGTCGGTTGCCTCCCCTATACTCCTCTCGAACACCTCCGCAAACTCCACCACGGGGGTGATTATCTCCTCGTAGTTGTACCTTTTTAAGAGCTCTCTGATGGTGGAGGTTATCCTTCTAAACTTTCTGAGATCCGAGCCTAATATATCGTGGAATCCTCTGGGAGCCTGGAAGTCCCTGGCCATTCTACTTAAAGCCCTCTTTCGGCTAGGTACAGGACCAGATCCCTGAGCCTACAGGAGTAACCCCACTCGTTGTCGTACCACGCGGCAACGTGAACCAGGTTATCTATAACATGGGTCAGGGGGGAATCGAATATGGCCGAGTGGGGGTTCCCCACTATGTCGGTGGAAACTATAGGATCCTCACAGTACTGGAGGATCTCCTTCAGGTACTTTTTTCCACTCGAGATGTACCTTTCAGCAGCCTCCCTGAAGCGCTCGTTTACCTCCTCCACCGAGGAGGGGGCTTTCCCTACCACCACGGTAAGGTCAATCAGGGAGCCGTCGGGGACGGGAACCCTCCTCGCCGTTCCGTCGAGCTTGCCTTTTAGCTCCGGCATAACCTCCCCTATAGCCTTCGCTGCTCCCGTCGTAGTGGGAACTATGTTTACGGCGGCAGCTCTCGCCCTTCTGAAGTCCTTGTGGGGAAGGTCGAGTAGCCTCTGATCGTTCGTGTAGGCGTGGACCGTGACCATGTACCCCTTCTCGATACCGAAAGCCTCCTGGAGAACCTTAACGGTAGGGGCGAGGCAGTTGGTAGTGCAGGAGGCGTTGGATATTATCGAGTGCTGGGAGGGATCGTACTTGTCCTCATTCACGCCAAGAACTATGGTTATATCCGGACCTTTGGCGGGTGCGGAGATTATAACCTTCTTAGCCCCTCCCTTCATGTGGAGGGCAGCCTTATCCCTCTCCCTGAACACTCCCGTCGATTCTATGACTATATCTACGTCCAGGTCTCCCCAAGGTATCTGGGAAGGGTCCTTTTCTGAGAAGACCTTTACTTCCTTATCGCCAACAAGGAGGACGTCATCCTTTGCCTTGACCTCCTTACCGTAGAGGCCGTGGACAGAATCGTACTTGAGAAGATGGGCCAGATGTGAGCTGTCCGTTAGATCGTTTACCGCCACTATCTCTATTTCCTCGTAGCCGTCGCAAGCCCTGAAGAAGCTCCTTCCTATCCTTCCGAACCCGTTTATTCCCACCCTTATAGCCATAGCTATTTAATTATAATGCAATCCCATGTGGTGTAGATCGGTGGCAGCCTTGGCACTTTCGCTGTTTGCGGGCGGCATCTCCTTTCCCCTGGAGGCTTACCTCTCCCCCAAATACATGACGTGGGAGGAGTTCTACGCAGGTTCCAAGCTCCTTAAAGAGGAGGGATGGTTGCTGGGAGCAGGTTTCAGGGAGAAGAGGAAGCTGCTTAGCTTCGGCGGGGAGATCTATGGGGGAACTCTGAGGTACGACGGACAGACGCAGGACGGAGATCCTGTGGAGACTAAGACCGATTATTTGGGGGCCTTCGCCTACCTCGGCCCAGAGGTGAACCTCTCTGGACCGATCCGAGCGGGTATTTCTTACAGGGTCGAGGTCTGGAGGAGGAGGATAAGATCCACCTCGGAGGCCACGGGCTATGCGGAGAACTGGTTCTACCACTCCTTAGATCCTAAAGTTTCCCTTCAGCTCTCTTCCGTCCAGCTTTACTTCCTCTACAGGTTCGTTCTGAACACGAGGATGCAAGCCTCCCTATCCGGAGTTCCCGAGCTGGAGCCCAAAAGAGGGATCGCCTACGAGCTCGGTATTGATTACAGAAGAGGGAAGCTCTACCTCGGAGTATTCTTCTCTTACTTAAGGTTTCGTCAGTCCTCTCCAAAGCGGGTCGATACGTACTACGTGTTCCAGCCCACCTCGGTGAGGAAGCTCTACGGACTGAAACTGGGAGTGGAATTCTAAAGGGGCCGGAAGGCCCCCGTACTCTAAACCCTTCTCCATATTCCCATCATACCTATGTCTTCGTGTCCGAGTATGTGGCAGTGGAAAACTGTGTCGCCGGTGTAGTCCAGGACCGGAACCAGCATGGTAACCGATCCCATCGGCGGTACGTTTATCGTATCCTTCAGCCCGTTTATGCTAGTGTAGAGCTGGGCGTAGTCCCGATCGCCTCCCCTTATGTCTAGTATGACCGCTCCGTCAACGTGCTGGTGGAAGGGGTGATCCATGCCTGAACGATTGAAGATGGTCCACACCTCGTAGGTCCCGACGGGAGACTCGAGTATGTAGGTGTTCCGACCGAAGACGCCTCCGTTTATGGCACCCTGCCCCCTAACGAAGCTGAGGGTCATACTTACTTGCCTGAGGCTGGAGGTGTCCATCTGTTTAAGGCTTGCGACCCAGCGGGCCGTATCGGAGTTTATGGTGGTTGGTATCGGATCGTTTACCGTGGTGCCGCTGTACTCTACGGTCAGGAGGGGTGTGTTCGAGTTCAGATCTTGTAGTGTGTACGTACCCGGGGCCTGGTCGGCTTTCACGAGGATATCTACCCTCTCACCTGGGGTGAGAAGTATATCGCTTATTGGAACGGGCTGATCGAGTAGGTTGTCGTCCACACCCACCATGTACATAGCGTGGTTCTGGAGTGAAACCCTGAGATACATACAGACGCTAGCGTTGCGTATCCTCAATCTCTGCAACTAGCCGTGTCGGATACTCAGCA
>JALWEK010000223.1 GCA_027014185.1 Aquificaceae bacterium | reverse complement strand
CTTATCCTCCGTGTCCTTTTTGAGCGTTGAGGGGGAGATGTCCTCCACGACCAGATCCGGAGCACCGAATACGCCCCTGTCCTGAACAATCTCGCTTCTTTCTTTTGAACCAAACACAAGATCGGGCTGGACCACGTTGGTGTCGGAGAGGATAACGTCTACCGGCGAAACGAAGACCTCGCCGAGGGACCTTTTTTCTACAAACTCGTCGAGTAATTTCAGCAACCCCTTAACGAGCCTCTGATGTGTTACACTTGGAGCGGGCATCTCGATAAGCTCCCCCTCTATGATCTCGTACCTCTTGTCGTCCTCGAGCTTCAGGTAGTCCTCGTAGGTCCAAGGCCTTGTCTGGGTAGCCATCACTTGCCCAGCTCCTTCTTTACTTCTTCGGCGACCCTTATGAACTTCTCAAGCTCCTCGACGTGCTGATCCCTTAAAGTTATCATCGCATCCTCGTGTCCCGAGTTACCGCACATCGCTATCGTGAAGCAGTCGGTCTCGGCCCTTATTATCTTCAGGGCCACGTTCGCATAGTGGCAGTGGACCCCTACGAATATGCAGGCCTTTATGTTGTTGTGCCATATGGTGAGGTTCGGATGGTTGGGGTTTATCTCCTTCTCTGGATCGATCTTCGGATACTTGGGCCTGTAGTCATACATGGGAATTATCTTGGCTCCCAGGGTTTCGGCGATCTTTCTCACAAGCCTTGCCTTTTCTTTCGCCTCCTCGTTCCAGGCGTAGAGAACCTGGGGCCCTGGGAATATGGTTGGGTTTTCCCTGGTGAGCATCGCTTTGGCCGCCTCCCTCATAGCGATCTCCTCGTCCACTATCTCGTTAAAGAGGAGTGCCTTACCGGGAGGCGGTGTTAGTATCCCCTCATACATAGCTACGGGATAGGGTGAGTATCCCGAAGGTCCGAGCTTAGCCATTCTTTACCTCCTAAAATTTATCTGACTCCGGCGACGTCCCTGTTCTCCGCGTAAACCATCTCTATGGAGTCTCTCTTGAGCAGGTTCGAGCACACGTAAACGCATAGGGCGCATCCCTTACATCTTTCCGTCATGACGTAGGCGTGGTGTCCATCGTCTGTGTACATCAGGGTGTTGGGTTCTGGACAGAAGAGGGTGCACTGCTTACAGTTGTATTTTGTGCATTCGTCCCGTATTACTTGAGCGACATAATACATTCTCCTGCCTCCTCACGAGCGGTTGTGTTAAACAATATAAGAAAATCCTTATAGGAAAACAAGAGCTTACCTATGATATAGGTTAGATATGGACAGGCTCTACAACTGGCTGATTCTAAGATCTATCAAGGGTCTAGGGGAAAGGAGTATAAAGAAGCTCTGGGAAACGTTTGGAAGTGCAGATGCCATCTTGAACTCGGACCCAGAAGAGCTTGAGAGCTTGCTGGGAAGCAAAAGGGCGGAGGCTCTCATACGGAGGGAAGGCGTTAGGGAAGGGTATGTAATCGGCCTTTTGAAGAGGGTAGAGGAGGAGGGCATAAGCTTCCTCACATTGGAAGACGAGCTGTATCCGAAGAGACTGAAAGATATACCGGATCCCCCGCCGGTCCTCTTTTACAGGGGGAAGCTAAAACAGGTTCCTCTCTTCGGCCTGGTTGGTCCGCGTAAGCCCACGGGTTACTCCCTGATCTGGACTGAGAGGTTTGTAGTAGAGGGGGTGAAATCCGGATGGGGAGTGGTCTCTGGGGGAGCCTTGGGGATAGATTCAAAGGCGCATATGACCGCCGTTGAAAACGGGGGTTATACCGTTTGTATCCTCGGGTTCGGAATTTTAAAAGCTGCCGATCCTCTTTTCAGGAGGATAGAAAAATCAAACAACGTTTTAATAAGTGAGTTCGATCCCGAGGAGGGAGGAAGCAAGTTTACCTTTCCCAAAAGGAACAGGTTGATAGCTGCCTTCTCTGAATTCATCGTTGTGCCGGAGGCGGGTGCTAAGAGCGGTGCTCTCATAACTGCGAACTACGCTCGAAGTTACGGCAGGAAGGTTCACGTCCACATAGGCATGGGAAGTTCTCAAAGCTGGGAGGGTTGCTATACGCTCTTAAAGGAAGGTGTGGCAGATCCTGTAAAGGGCCCGGAGGATGTATTTGACACATCCGGCGAGATGGATGAGCTCGCCGAGTTTCTCAAGACTCCAAGATCCCTTGAAGAGATCGCCTCTTTTCTCGGTAAAGGTTCCGGTGATGCCCTCTCCCTGCTCACCAAACTCGAGATGGAAGGTAAGATCAGGAGGGTGGGACCCTTTTACACCTCCTGTTAAAATGAGATAACTGATGGGTCAGTCAGTATCCCTAGGCAGAGGAGAACTGATAATCCACACTCTGATAGTTATGGCCGGAGCGTTTATGGCGATACTCGATACCACGATCGTGGATATAGCCCTTCCGAAGATGATAGCGCCTCTTAAGACTGATCTTTACGGGATACAGTGGGTAGTCACAGCTTACATGATAGCCGCTGCGGTCACGCTCCCTCTTATAGAGTGGCTCGAAAAACTGACCGGGCTGAAGGCAATGTACGTTTTCGGGATAGCTCTCTTCGCTCTTTCAAGCTACCTCTGCGGGATATCTACAGAGCTCTACCAGATGGTTGTATTCCGCTCCATTCAGGGCTTTGCAGAGGCCTTGATAATAGTGTCGGCTCAGGCGATCCTCTTCACGATTTACCCTCCGGAGCAGAAGGGTGTAGCTATGGGCGTGTTCGGTCTCGGGGCCTCCTTCGCCCCGGCTGTGGGTCCTACACTTGGAGGATGGCTCACCGAACACATGAACTGGAACTGGATATTCTTCATAAACGTTCCCGTGGGAGTAATCCTCACATCAGCCTCTATCTTCTTCCTTAAGGAGGTTTCTCCTGAAAGAAAGCTCCTGCCCTTCAACCTGATCTCCTTTACCTTCGTATCGATCGCTACGGTGAGCACCCTCGTCGTACTCTCGAAGGGTCAGCAACTGGGCTGGTTTACCTCCAACTTCATCTCCTTTCTCACACTGCTCGCAATAGCGAGCTATGTCCTCTACCTGGTTTCGGATCTCACCTCCAAAAACAGGCTCATAGACCTCTCCGTGTTCAGGAGGGTGAACTTCAGCGTATCTTTCCTCGTTTTCATGCTGGTTTTAGGCTTTTCTATGTACGCTCTCTTCTACGCTATACCCCTGTACTTCGAGTTTCTTAAAGGGCTCAGCACCTTCACAACAGGCCTTCTGCTGCTTCCCTTCGCACTCTCCATAGCGGTTTTCTCTGTAGTGGCTGGGGCGCTCAGTGACAGATGGAGCGCAGGTGGAACGCTCCTTATGGCTATAGTCATATACTTAGGATCTATCTTCTTCTTCATAAGGCATTACGACATATATACCCCTAAGGGGGAGGCTTCCTTAGAGCTCGCCTTCATGGGAATGGGGATGGGTCTGTTCTTCGCTCCTGTGACGGTCATAGCTTTAAGAGGTCTTGAGGAAAAGACCATACTCGTTATAAGCCTCCTGGACTACATAAGGTTCATAGGAGGCTCCTTCGGGACCGCGATAGCTACGAACATACTTAAGGGTAATTCATCCTTCCACTACGATGAGATCTCAGCCATCCAATCCCTCAACTATCAGGAAGTAAAGGGCAGGATAGAAGTGTTGGTCGAACATTTTGTCGGGGGATCGTACCTTCTGGAGGAGGCCCTTCAAAAAGCTTACTACACCGTGGGTATGCTTCAAACCAAAATAGCTTACTCCTATGCCTTTCAGGATCTATTCGTCTGGAGTGGTGTGTTCGCCGTCCTTGGGCTCTTACCCCTATCTTTGCTCCGGTTTTATAATAGGAGCTGATGCACTTCGTTCTGCTGTTGCTCCTCTTTTCCCTCTCCTTCTCCGGAATTGTCGCCCGTGTGGATGGCAGGATCGTAACCAAGGAAGAGTTTGAGAAGGCCTTCAGAGCATACTGGAAGGAGATACTTCACTTCAACCCTGGGAAACCTAGAAAAGAGGACAAGAGAAGGTTCCTCTTCGAGTACGTAAAGGGGATGATACTCGAGGACGTGGCTGAGGAGATGGGGATCTTCGTGAGCGAGGAGGATGTGAGGAAAAGGCTGCGTACGTGGGGCATCAGGAGGACGAATGACCTGATAGAGAAGTTTGTTAGAAGGGAGATATTGGCCGAGAGGCTGGAGGACAGGATAACGGAGAACGTTAGAGTGAGCGAAGAGGAGATAGAGGCTTACTACCTTCTGAACAGAAGGGAGTTCTACTACCCGGACCAGGTTAAGCTTCTCAGGGTAGTAGCCGAAGACAGAAGGAAGGCTAAAAGAGTTTACAAGGCCCTAAAAGACGGAAGAGCTGTTCCTACCGAAGAGGGGATAATTATCGGTAGAGAGCGGTGGTACTCGATCCAGGCCCTTCCCAAAAAGATAAGGAGAAAGCTCTGGCCGTACAAGGTAGGCAGGGTTTCCAGGCCTATCAAGTTTGAAACCGGTTACCTGATACTTAAGATAATAGATAAGAGGAAGTCTGGTTTCCTTCCCCTTTCCGAGGTTCGGGACAGGGTGAGGCGTAAGATCCTTAGGATGAAAAGAGAGGAGGTTTTTAGAAGATGGTTCAGAGAGATCCTAAAGGGTTACAGGCTGGAGCTTTACTTAAAGGAGCTCTAGCTCTTTTGCTTATCGTTTCTTACCTCAGCTTCGGTCAACTGCTCGACAGGGTTGTGGCCAACGTAAATGGGGAGCCTATCCTCGAGAGCGAGCTAAAGGTGGCGAGTATCTTCTACGGGACCGAGGACAGGCAGAAGCTGATAGATATACTGGTAGAAAAGCACCTCGTAGCCCAGTTTCTCCATCAGCAGGGTCTGAACATACCCGAGGGGTACATAGACCAGCTCATCAAGGATATCGCCGCTTCCAACGGAAAGAGTGTGGAGCAGCTTTACAAGGAGCTCTACAAGGAGAACCTCACGCCTGAGGATCTCAGAAACTTCCTGAAGGTTGAGGTAGCCTCGACCTTAGGTCTTAGAGAGTATCTGTCCAGCAGGATAGACGTATCTGAGGTAGAGATAGAGCTCGAGAGACTTAAACACGGTGAGGTAGAGTTCCTGAAGGAGATAGAACTCCTGGTTGTGAATAAAAAGGACAAGGACAGGTTACTTCAGCTTATAGGAGAGATCGGGAGCGACCTTGAGAAGATCGCGAACGCTCTCGGGGAGAAAACTGAGAAACTTAAGGTCAGAAAGGGAGAGCTCGTTGAGAGTCTGGACAGGGAGGTCTGGAGGGTGAGAGAGGGTGATCTCGCCATAGCCGAGGACGAGGAGCACATCTACCTGGCGAAGGTTTTGAGGACGGTCAAGGTATTTTCTGGCAGGAGCGAGGATGAGGTGAAGAGGGAGATCCTTACCAAGAAGATGGAGGAGGAGAAGAAGAGGATAATAACGAAGCTTAAGAAGGAGAGCTTTGTCCAGATACTCGGCTAGGCCTTGTGAACTCCATCGGTAAGTACGCAGACCTCAGTGGGCTCCCCCAGGATTATCCTTATCAGATACTCGAGGTTCTGAGATCTGTCGGTGAAGTAAAGCTCCGTCCTGCCGTCACCCCGATTCTCCACAAAGGTATCCAGCTCGGCAGCTACAGCCTCCGATGAGTCCACCACCGTTACATCAGGGAGAAAGTCCTGTATCAAGCGTTTGAGTAGAGGGTAGTGTGTGCAGCCGAGGATCAGGGTATCTATACCTTTATCTTTGAGCTCTCCAAGATACATAGATACTACACCCCTCGCTATCTCACCCTCGAGCAAACCCTCCTCAACCAGTGGAACGAACAGAGGGCACGCCTTCGAAAGGACCTCCACTCCGGATCTCTCGAGAAGTTTCTGGTAAGCTCCGCTCTTTACCGTAGCCTGCGTTCCTATCACTCCCACCTTACCCTTCGTAACCTCGAGGGCTTTCCTCACTCCAGGCTCAACAACACCCAAGACCGGGACGTCCAAACTTTCCTTCAGCACCTCCATAGCCTGGGAGCTGGCCGTATTGCAGGCTACCACAAGAACATCAATACCTTTCGACATCAGGAAATCGGCACACTCCAGACTGTACCTTACAACCGTCTCCCTAGACTTGTTCCCGTAGGGGACCCTGGCGGTGTCACCCAGGTAAACGAGGTCTATCCTGCCGAACCTGTTCCTTATCGCCCTGAGAACTGTAAGACCACCGACCCCAGAGTCAAAAACACCTACCTTCAACTCCGCCTCTCCATAAAGATCCCCGTACAATTTT
>JALWEK010000222.1 GCA_027014185.1 Aquificaceae bacterium | reverse complement strand
ATAGAGAAGTTCGGAAACACCGAAGTGGTGGGTTCTATCCTGTTCAGCAAGTACTTCTTCGCCTTTGAAGTCGTGTCTTTGGTGCTTCTGATAGGTATGATAGGAGCGGTATTAATAGGAAGGAAGGAGAGTCAGACCTATGAAGACGATACCACTTGAGGCCTTCTTCATAGTTAGCATGATACTCTTCGGCCTGGGCGTGCTCGGGCTGATAGCGAGGAGGAACCTGGTCACGGTTCTGATGAGTCTGGAGCTGGCCCTGAACGCTGTGAACGTAGCCTTCGTGGGGGCGGACTACCACCTGGGCCTCGTGGAGGGACAGATATTCGCCCTCTTCATAATAGCCCTCGCCGCAGCTGAGGCTGCGGTGGGACTTGGTATAATCATCGCAATATTCAGATACAGGTACGTGGAGTCCACGGACGAGATCACCGACATGAGGGGGTAAGGTATGGAAGGGTTACTTGTTCTCGCCTCGCCGCTCGTAGCCTTCCTTGTGATCGGACTCTTGGGACGTCAGATCGGTGATAGGGCGAGCGGCATTCTGACTGTAATAGCGGGTGCTGTCTCCTTCTTCTTTTCTGTAGTGGTCGCCTTCGAGGCGGTGCATGCGCCCGTTCATATCAAGCTATATGAATTTCTACCCTTAGAAGGGTACACACTCACGGTAGGCTTTTACTTTGACGCTCTTTCCTCTATAACAGCGGCAGTCGTGACATTCGTGGCCACGCTCATATTCCTCTACTCAATAGGCTACATGGAGAACGAGTTCGGAAAGTGGGTATATAAGTTCTACGCCTATCTGTCTCTGTTTCTCTTTGCCATGCTCCTTATAGTTCTGTCTGACAACCTCCTTGGAATATTCTTCGGCTGGGAAGGAGTGGGGCTGGCCTCGTATCTATTAATCGGCTACTACCACAACCAGAAGAAGGCAACAAACGCCTCATTAGAGGCATTTGTAATGAACAGGATAGGGGACTGGCTCTTTATCTTCGGGATAATAGCCACATTTCTCATCTTCAGAACGCTCGACATAGTGGAGATCTTCGAAAAAGTCCCAACAACAGAGAGCGCACTGATAGGCCTGGCGACACTTCTACTCTTTGGAGGAGCGGTAGGAAAGTCAGGCCAGCTTCCGCTCCACACATGGCTTCCGAACGCCATGGCAGGTCCAACGCCGGTCTCAGCCCTCCTGCACGCAGCCACGATGGTAGCAGCGGGAGTCTATATGGTAGCCAGGCTCTACCCACTCTTTGAAGCAGCGCCCCAGACACTGAAGGTAGTAGCAGTAATAGGAGGGCTAACAGCCCTCTTTGCGGCGCTGGCAGCGACAGCGCACACGGATATGAAGAAGATAATAGCCTTTTCGACCATGTCCCAGCTCGGGTACATGTTTTTGGCCTTGGGAGTAGGGGACAAAGGTGGGGCTATGTTCCATCTCACGACCCATGCTTTCTTCAAGGCCCTGCTCTTTCTTGCGGCAGGATCAGTGATCACAGCCTTTCATCACAAGCTCTATGACATATACAACTTTGGGGGGCTGAAAAAATACATGCCTATAACGTATGCGAGCTTTACGGTAGGCGCCCTTGCTCTTGCAGGGATATTTCCACTGTCAGGATTTTGGTCGAAGGACAGGCTGATAGGGAGCTATTATGAGGCGAGCTTTGTTTGGGGGCTATTAGGCACAATAGTAGCCTTTCTGACGGCGTACTACATTTTCAGGGAAGGGTTTGTGGTCTTTCACGGGGAGGAGAGGTATAGGAAGATAGACCCACACGAGCCTAAGGAAGTAGGAGCTGTTATGACGGTTCCGATGGTAGTGTTGGGGGTGATGGCGGTTGTAGCGGGGTTTTTTGAGGGGTGGTATATGCACGCTGTTGGTGGAGAGCATAAGGAGATTCATCTCAATATAGCTGTAACTTCGGTGAGCGTGGGTATAGTTGGGATACTCATAGCCTACCTCGTCTTCGTAAAGAGGGTTCTCTCCCCCGAGGGTGCCTACGCGACCCTGAAGCCGGTGGCCCAGACCTTTAAAGAGCAGTTCTTTACCGAGAGGCTCTACCACAAGGGTTTTGCGAGGGGTTACATGCTTCTTTCCAAGGCTGCCTACTTTGTCGGGGACAGGTTCCTTATAGATGGGACCATAAACGTGGCCTACAGGAGCTTCTTTAAGCTGGCTAAGGATACCTGGAAGGCGTTCGACATAAAGTCGATAGACATATTTATACACTGGCTTGCTATAAACTCCTTCAGGAGCGGCAGGCTCCTGGGTAACCTTCAGACGGGGCTCCTCAACAACTACGTGCTCTTTTTGCTAGTTGGGATAATTATCATCCTCGGTATAATGCTTTATGCCCTCGACAGGGTAAAAGGGTAAACGATGGTGGAGGTAATTAAGGAAACTTTTCCTTTCGTTAGTGTGTCTATGCTCGTGCCGGCTGTCTCCGCACTGCTGGTAATACTTTTAAAGGAAAGGTACGCAAAGGCTATATCCATCGTGGGAGCTGGTTTGACCTTCCTGATATCGTTGGTAGTCCTTTACCTTTTCGACTACTCAAGGAGCTCCGCTGTTCAGTTTTACGAGGAGTATTCGCTTCTTAAAGAGTTTAACGTAAAGCTGGCCCTCGGCCTCGATGGCCTATCCCTGATCATGTATTTCCTTACAACTCTCGTTTCCCTTGTGGCTATCCTGTGGTCCGTCAGGGACAGACAGATTAACACGAGACTGAAAGAGTACTACGTTGCCTTTTTACTCTCCGAGAGCTTTCTGGTAGGAGTTTTTACCAGCTTCGATATCCTGGTTTTCTATGTTTTCTACGAGCTTACCCTCATACCCATGCTCTTTGCTATAGGTATATGGGGATACAAGCTCAGGCTCTACTCAGCCTACAAGTTCTTCATATACATATTCGTCTCCTCTCTATTCCTGCTACTCGGGATAGCCGCGGTCTCCGTTCAGCACTACTTCCAGAAGGGGCACTTTTCCTTCAGCTACTTTGACCTCCTGGGCCTGAGCCACTCGGAGGGGATCGGAATATTTCTATTCCTGCTCTTCTTCATAGCCTTTGCGGTCAAGACCCCTCTCGTCCCCTTCCACACCTGGCTCCCGGACGCACACGGAGAGGCTCCAACCGCGGGTTCGGTAGTTCTGGCCGCTATCCTCCTTAAGATGGGAACCTACGCCCTCTTGAGGTTCAACGTTGGTCTCTTCCCAGATGCGACCATAAAGCTCATGCCCTTCATGGTGGCGATAGGAATAATCACGATAATCTACGCCTCCTGGATGACGATAGTCCAGAACAATGTAAAGAGGTTCGTTGCATACTCCTCCGTTTCCCACATGGGTTTCATAGTTACAGCCCTCTTCCTCCTGAACTACGAAGGGCTGAGGGCGTCCGTTATAGAGATGTTCGCCCACGGTATGACGAGCGCCTCCCTCTTTATGATGGCGGGTTTTATCTACAACAGACTTCACACCTTCAACATGGAGAGCCTCAGGGGGTCGGTTAAGTTCATGCCTGTGTTCGCGATAATAGTTGCTGTAACCGCCTTTGCAGCCATGGGCCTTCCTGGAGGGTCCTCCTTCTGGGGCAAGTTCTTAACTATACTTTCGGCGAGGGAGTACTCCTACACGCTCGCTTTCGCGGTGCTCGTGGGTGGTTTCTTCAGCGCGGCTTACGTCCTTTATATGCTAAAGACCCTCTTCCTCGACGTGAAGGAGGAGAGCATCCTGATACACTTCACCGATATAAGGGGCTTTAAGCTGGTTTCTTTCCTGTTCCTTATGGTTCCGATAGTTCTCATAGGGTTCTTCCCTCATCTGTTCTTTAACATGTTTGACGGTTCGCTCAGCTACATACTGAGACACATCTTGGGGTTAGAGTGAGATGGAGCTACAGCAACTTGTAGGGGTTATAGAGCTTCCGAGGCTCGTCCTTTTCCTTCCGGAGCTGATAGTACTCATTACGGCCTTCGTGCTCTTTACTTTAGAGCTCGCTCTATCCAAGGAGCGCAAGAAGATAATTCTTCCCTCCCTGAGTGCGATAGGTTACGTGCTCGCCCTAATGTCCATCGGGGTGTCCGCCCAGTTCAAGGGAGATACCTTCTACGGGAGCTTCACCAACGATGCCCTCGGTTCCCTGGTGAAGATATTTGCCCTGATAATAGCTCTCACGGTCCTCGCCTTTGCGGGGAGGTACTTCTCCTCCAAGAGGTCCTTCTACGGTGAGTTTTACTACATGCTCGCCTTCACCCTGCTGGGGGCTATGATCCTGGCCTCTTCCTACAACCTGATAATCATCTACGTCTCCCTGGAGCTCGTATCCATAGGCTTTTACATACTCACGGCACTCCTGAGGGGCTCCTTCATCTCGAAGGAGGGGGCCTTCAAGTACCTGATCCTCGGGGGTCTCAGTATAGCCCTCGCCTCCTACGGGGCGGTCTTCATGTATATCTACGCTGGTTCTATAGATCTGAGGGATATCTTTACTTACCAGGGTAAGGACTACCACTACCTCGTTCTCGGGATAGTCTTCTTCCTCATAGGCTTTGCCCTTAAGATCGGAGCGGTCCCCTTCCACTTCTGGCTCCCGGACGCCTACCAGGGAGCTCCCACGCCGGTGACCGCCTTCATGGCCTCGGTGGGTAAGCTAGCCTTCTTCATACCGGTGGTTAGGATCATGCCCTTGGTTCAGGAGAAGTTCTCACTGACATGGACCTTAACCGTTGGGGTGATAGCGGCGGCCACGATGCTCTATGGAAACTTCGTCGCCCTCGTGCAGAAAGACATCAAGAGGCTCCTTGCCTACTCTTCGATAGCCCACTCCGGATACATACTCGCGGCTGTTGCCGTCACCAAGGACATAGGGATGAAGGCGGTCATTTACTTCCTCGTTGTCTATGCCGTCATGGCGGCAGGGTCTTTCTTCATAGTTGCAATGCTAGAGAGGGCGGAAGGCTGGGAGAACAGGATCCAGGAGTTTTCAGGTCTCAGATTTAACCTTCCCTACCTGGCCTTTGGCTTCATGGTCTATATGTTTGCCCTCTTGGGGGTTCCTCCTACCGTTGGGTTCGTAGGCAAAACCCTGGTCTTCATGGCTCTTTCCTTCGATCAGCTCTGGTGGCTCGCCTTTATAGTCATAGTCTCTACCGCGATCTCCACAGGATACTACGTCAGGCTCGTGGTTCTCATGTACATGAAGGAGAAGGAAAAGGATGTTGTGGTTCCACAGAGGAGTTACGCCGAGGCCCTTTCTCTGGTGCTGCTTACCGTCCTTACGATAGCTCTCGCTGTGGTGCCCGAGGTGATCTGGTCCCTTGTCGCGCCCGCTTCGGAGACTCTATTTACGAGGTGAGGAGATGGAGTACATAGGGTTTTTGATCTTCTTCGTGATAATGGTAGGGATAGCTCTCGTGATGATATCTCTAAACTGGCGCTTTGGGCCCAAGACCCCACAGGAGTACGAAGACTATCCCTACGAGTGCGGTGTTCCCCTCTACGACGAGAGCGCCCAGACCACCTTTCACCAGGGGTATTACCTGCTGGGACTACTGCTTCTCCTCTTTGACATAGAGGCCGCCTTCCTCTTTCCGTGGACGGTGGTCTATAGGTGGCTCGGGGTGTTCGGCTTCATAGAGATGTTTCTCTTCATACTTATATTAACCTACGGACTCCTCTACGCCTGGAGAAAGGGGGCCCTCAACTGGCAGTTTGAGATGGAGGAAGTTTGATGCCCTGGGCTAAGGCTGAGGATTTTATGGATCTTAAGGAGAGGTTTTCAGAGATCGACATAGTGGAGGTTAGGAACGAAACCTCCATTCACATAAAGAAGGAGGACCTTATAGAACTCCTTCAGGAGCTCAAAAACAGAGGCTTCAAGCTCTTTATAGACCACTCGGTGGTGGATCTGAAGGAGCTCTTGGAAAAGGAGAAGGACTACAAAAATGCGGTGAAGGAGAGGCTTATAGCCTTCCCAGAAGACAGGATCTCCAGGTTTCAGGCCTTCTATATCCTCTACAACGTAGACGAGAGGAAGAGGGTCATCGTCAAGACCAGGACTGAAGGAAAGCTCCCCACGATAGAGAAGCTCTGGTTTGCAGGAAAGTGGGCCGAGAGAGAGTGCTACGATATGTTCGGGATAGAGTACGAGGGGCACAAGAACCTAGTGCGTGCCTTCATGTGGGACACGTACCCATACTTCCCCCTCAGGAAGGATTTTCCCCTCGAGGGCTTTCCCGAGCAGGATCTGCCCTCCCTGAACGAGGTTCTCTGGGGCGACGAGCTCGAGGGGACGATGAACTACGAGAGGAAACACACCATAGTCCCCACCCTGGAGGAC
>JALWEK010000221.1 GCA_027014185.1 Aquificaceae bacterium | reverse complement strand
TAAACAACGCCTATCGCGGTATGGTTCGCCAGTGGCAGGAGCGCTTCTACGACAAGAGGTATTCCGAAGTTGATCTCAGCCTACAGCCGGACTTCGTCAAGCTCGCGGAGGCTATGGGAGCTGTGGGCTTCAGGGCGGAGAAGCCCAAGGAGGTCAGGGAGATACTCGAGGAGGCCATGAAGATAGACGACAGGCCGGTGATACTGGACTTCGTGGTTGACAGGGAGGAGAACGTCCTTCCTATGGTTCCGCCCGGCAAGTCCTACAGGGACATGATCCTGGAAGACGGAAGGGGAACCGAGGCCGAGACCATGTATCTCGTTGGCTGAAGGAGGAGCAGGATGGCTGACACTGTTGGAGGAGCGGACATAACCGTAACCAAGGCCCCCAAGTTCAGACAGACGAGAAAGGGCCAGGTCAGGAAGCACGTTATAAACGTGAAGGTAAGGAACGAGATAGGGGTTCTCGCTAGGATAGCAACCCTGATCGCTGGCAAGGGATACAACATAGAGAGTCTCTCCGTTGGAGAAACCCACGAGCCGGGGATATCGAGGATGACGATAGAGGTTGTGGGAGACGACATAATAATAGACCAGGTGGTAAAGCAGCTCAGGAAGCTTATAGACACCCTGAAGGTGAGGGATATAACGGACGTTCCCCACGTGGAGAGGGAGCTGGTCCTGATAAAGGTTCACACACCTACCTCGAGGGCGAGGGACGAGGTTTTGAGGATAGTCGAGATATTCAGGGGTAAGATAGTGGACGTCTCCCCTGAGACTTACACAATAGAGGTAACGGGTGATGAGGATAAGATAAACGCCATGCTCGAGCTTTTAAAGCCCTTCGGGATAAAGGAGATGGCGAGGACCGGAAAGGTGGCCATGAGAAGGGAGCTCTTTGCGGAGGAAAACGCCGAGTAGTTGTTGAAAAACGGGAAAGAAGGGACGATACCCTTTAAGGGGGAAGATTTATGAGGGTGAGCCGATGGTTGAAACTCCCAAGCTATCTTCGTTAGCAGGGGAACTACTCAAGTTCTTCTTCCTCTCCTCGCTCTTTTTCGGGGTAATGATATCCCTTCTCCTGTTCTTCCTGGGAGGGATGAGCCCATACTACGCTGTTGGCGTGGGTTTTGGAGTATCCATAGTTTGGGTTCTCTTAAACATACTCTGGATGAAGAGCAAGATAGAGGAGCTCTTCGGCAGGCTTATGTACGTTATAGACATACTCGAGGAAAAACACAGGGAGAAGATGGTCGTTCCCATACCCCTTCATGAGGAGGTCCTCGACGTCGTCCAGAGCATAAGGGAGCTGGTAAACAGCTTCGAGGAGAGGTACGAAAAGAGCATAAGAGATCTTGAGGAACAACTGGAGACCATATCCGAGAACGCTGCCACGATACTTAAAGCCCTTGAAGAGCTTCAGGAGGGGAAGACGGAGGTGGAGCTTCCAACGGGTCTCGATCCGGTCGGGGCGATAGGCCAGTCGTTGGAACATCTGTTGGAGCTATACCATGAGAAGTTCTCGAGAATAAAGGTACTCAGCGAAGAGTGTAGAAGGGAGCTCGAAACCCTGAATTCACTTCTTGAAGAAAAACACGATAAAATAGATGTAAAGAGGCTGAAGGAGGGGATAGAAAAGCTGATAGAGGTGCAGGGAGAGATAAAGAGAGAGCTTAGCTTTTTGAAGGACATTTAAAGGAGGGTCATAGGGTATGGACAAGTACGAGAAGATCCTGCAGGAGCTGATCAAAAGCTCGGGTCTGGAAGGAGCCGTTCTCGTGAGTGCGGACGGGCTTCCCATATCGGCCGTCCTCAAACCTGGCATAGAGGAGGACAGGGTCGCCGCGATGAGCGCCGCTATCCTCTCCCTAGGGGAGAAGGTTACCGAGGAGCTTCAGAAGGGAAACCTTGAGCAGATCACTATAAAGGGAGAGGAAGGGTACATAATCCTCACGGGTATAGGGCAGGATGCGGTCCTTACCGTGCTGGCTAGCAACGCTGCCAAGTTGGGTCTCCTCCTTATGGAGATAAAGAAGGCCCAGGGACAACTCAAGGAGGCTATAGGTTAATAGATGGCTCTGACGGGGGATCTCACTACTTTCAACTTCGCAGACATCCTCCAGGTCCTGGCCAAGGACAAGAAGAGTGGTGTCCTCCTCGTAGAGTGGAAGGACATGATAGTAGCCTACTACGTCAAGGATGGAGAGATCGTATTTGCAAGACCTGTGGATAAGGTCTTCCGGGTTTACACCGACAGGAACTTCGATCAGCTGATAAAGAGGCTCAGGATAAGGAAGGAGGACATACACAAGACCATAGAAAGGTTCTTCATTCCCAGGCTCGATCAGAAGGAAGGCATATTCTCCTTCACGCCTGGCTTCATAAAGTACGACAGCGACATACCCGTTTACTACCCCGTCGAAGAGCTGATAATGAGAGCCTCCCGAAACCTTACCGAGGAGGAGGTTGAGAGGAAGATATCCGACGAGATGCTCGTCTTCGAGAAATCCCCCGATGCTGACTCAAAGCTCGCTAGGGTCAAGCTGACCGAGGAGGAGAGGAAGGTCCTCTCCCTGGTGAACGGCAGCAGGACGGTCGCCGACATAAGGAAGGAATCCGGCCTAGACAGGCTGACGGTGGACAGGGCCCTGTACGGCTTCCTGGCGGCCGGGATAATAAGGAGAAAGAGGAAGGAGAGAGTTCAGAAGCCCTCGATAACCCTCGATCTCCTGGCTAAGATAATCGATAAGATAAAGCAGCTGTAGGTGGGGCATGAAGGAGCTTAGGAAGATAAAGATCGTTGTGGCCGGGCCTTTCGCGGCGGGAAAGACCCAGTTCATAAACACCGTAAGCGATATAAAGACGGTGGCCACCGAGAAGAAGACCTCTGCCACCAACGAGAGGAGCGTTAAGGACTACACCACGGTGGCCATGGACTTCGGGAAGATAAAGATAGACGATGAGCACGAGCTCTACCTGTTTGGCACTCCCGGACAGTCAAGGTTCGACTTCATGTGGGAGATACTGGGAGAGGGAGCCCTCGGGATAATAGTCCTAGTGGACAGCACAGACCCGAAGACCTTTCACGAGGCCAGGAGGATAATAAACTTCTTCCAGTCGAGGTTCCCTGTTCCCATAGTGGTGGGAGCCAACAAGCAGGACCTGCCTAACGCTTGGTCCCCGGACGACGTAAAGTTTGCCCTCGACATATCGGACGATGAGGGAATACCGGTAATCCCCCTCTCAGCGAAGAACAAGGAGGACGTTAAGAAGGTCTTACTAACCCTTCTGGACATTATCAGATACAGTCTGGAGAGCTCCTGATCTATAATTAATCTCCATGTTCACCCCCCAGGAGAAGAAAACCCTTGCCGGGATAACCTTCGCTGTAGTGGCCCGTATGCTCGGGCTATTCCTGCTCCTTCCGGTGCTGGCACCCTATGTGAGAAACCTTGAAGGGAGCTCTCCGGTTCTCACCGGTATAGCCGTTGGTGTGTACGGACTAACCCAGGCCCTTCTCCAGATACCCTTCGGCTACCTCTCCGACAGGTACGGGAGGAAGCCGGTGATAACCTTTGGCTTCCTTGCATACATATTAGGGAGCGTTCTAGGAGGGCTGGCCGGGAACATCTGGAGCATGATAGCAGCTAGGTTCATCCAGGGTGCGGGAGCCATATCTTCGGCGGCCGTTTCCCTCGCCGCAGATCTCATAAGGGAGGAGGTCAGGACGAGGGCCTTCGCCCACATAGGGGCATCTGTTGGGATGGTCTTCGCCTTTAGCATAACCGTGGCCCCAATAATAGCGGGAAAGTTCGGTGTTCCCTTCATCTTCTACCTGACCGCCGTTTTCTCCACAGCCGCCATGCTCTACATACTCCTCTTCATACCTGAACCCTCCAGATATCAGAAGGAGATAGAACCTTCCCTGGGAAGGATAGGACAGATATTGCGGGACAGGAACCAGGTTATGCTCGACCTCTCGGTAGGCGTGCTCCATGCCCTCCTGGTCTCTATATTCACCGTAATCCCTATCGAGCTGATAGAGAAGTATCGCTTCCCAAAGCCTGAACACTGGAAGCTCTACCTTCCCATAATCCTCTTCTCCATAGCGGTTATGGTTCCCTCCACTATACTGGCCGAGAAGAAGGGTAGGATAAGGGAGGTGTTCCTTGCTGGGGTGATTCTGATAGCCCTCAGCTTTCTCTCCCATATAGTTGTGGGGAACTTCCTAGGAGTGGTTCTGCTCCTCACACTGTACTTTGTTGGATTTCACCTCCTCGAGCCTATCATGCCCTCGCTCCTTACCAAGCTTTCCCACAGGGACACCAGAGGTATGTCTGTAGGAGTTTACAACACAAGTCAGTTCGTTGGGGCCTTCCTCGGCGGCGCTATGGGAGGCCTCTTCCTCAAGTTTGGAACAACCTATATGCTGGTAACCAACCTTTTCCTTTCTGTTATCTGGCTAATTTTGGTTTACGGCTGGCTATCGGGGATGAAGGTCGAGAGCGGCTGATAGCTTTCTCTGGCAAGAGCTGCAGAAGAACTTCGTCTTTCTGTCAACATCAGAAAGGGAGTTGGAGAAGCTCATCACGCACCTTGGATCCTGGCAGTGGGTCAGCCCAAACGTATGCCCGAGCTCGTGGTTCACCTCCTTGAAAGTCCTCTCGAAGAGGAGGCTTTCATCTTCACTGCGCAGCCTGAACACGCTGACCACCGCGTTCCTTCCTCCCAGCTGAGCCTCTCCGAAGACAAAGTTAAGACCCTCCTCATAGAGATCGAAGCTGACTACAGCGAGGAGCTTCACGAGGTTAGGAAAGCTCACACCCTCCAGGTATCTCAGAAGAGTTCCTGCATGGTATTGGTTCCTCTTGGGATTGAAACCGAGCCTTGGCGGGAACGGGACCGAGGACACCCTGACCCCTAGGCTGAAGATCTCCTTAACGTTCCTGGCAGTCCCCAGAAGCAGCCTTCCCTCCACGTCCCCGAAGGAGGTTATGTAGATGTACCCCATAGGTAGATTTTACTTTCTGAGATAGTGGAGAACCAGCAACGCTATAGCGAGCGTTATAGACGCATCGGCCACGTTGAAGGCCGGCCAGTAGAGATCTCCGAGATGCAGATGTATAAAGTCCCTAACCTTTCCCAGAAATAGCCTGTCGTAGAGATTTCCGAGGGCCCCTCCGGCTATAAGACCCATCGCGAGGACGACCTTCAAATCACCGTTTCGTTGAGAGTAGAGGTATGTGACTACGAAGGCGATCACAGGTGTGAGCGTGAGGAGAGGGATCCTGATAATGTCCGGCAGATCGGAGAAGAAACCGAAGGCGGCTCCCCTGTTGTGTATCAGAAACAGCTTGAGAAAGGGCAGGACATCGTAGCTCCTCTCGGAAAGGTAGATCTCGGCGAGTCTTTTGGTGAAAAGGTCGAGAAGAACAACGACTGTAAGGGTAACTATGTATATCAGAGAGCTTCCTCTAAGGATCTTTCCCACACCTCCTTGAGCCTTTCCACATCCTCCTCTAGTAGGAGCTTCCCATTGTAGCTTAGCCTTAAAACCCTATCCTGTACTATCCTGCCCACGTACATCCAGTCCACGCCCCTATCCTCCAGAAAGTCTTTAACCTCGTCCACCATAGAGCTCTCGACGCTTATAACCACCCTGGTCGGCATCTCTGAAAACAGGAAGACGTCGGGCCTCTCGTCCCCGTAGAGCTCTAGCTCTGCTCCAAAGCTCGTGGGAAATAGGCTCTCGAGGACGTTCACTAGCAACCCTCCCGTGGAGATATCGTGGGCCGACAGCACCATGTCCCTCTGTATGAGCTCGATAAGGGTGTCCATTAGAACCCTCTCCCTCTCAAGATCCACCCTCGGAACCTCTCCCTTGACGAGCCCGTGAACCGTCTTTAGGTACTCGCTCCCACCTAGGTTCGAGGTCCTGTTTAGGTCTCCTATCATCAGGATATCCCCTGTGGATGGGTAAGCTATGTCCAGATGCTTTTCTACGCTCTCCAGCACCCCCACGCAGACGACCACGGGGGTAGGATAGACGTTGCGGATCTCATCCTTGTTCACCGTCTCGTTATAGAGGGAGACGTTCCCGCTCACCACAGGAACGTTCAGCTTCTTGCAGGCCTCGGCCATGCCCTCAACAGCTTTCACGAACTGCCACATTATCTCGGGCCTCTCAGGCTTGCCGAAGTTGAGCCAGTCGGTGATAGCCAAAGGCCTCGCCCCCCCCCAGGCCACGACACCCAAACCGCAACAGTACGCCCACATCCGCTGGAACAAAAAAACAAACACCACAAAGACAACCTCAAATACAAAAAAAACCAAACACAACAAAACACAGCAAAAAGGCTGAGCAGTAAAAAGAAAGCAGGGTAAAGCGTTGTGCTTATGAGGATGATGGA
>JALWEK010000220.1 GCA_027014185.1 Aquificaceae bacterium | reverse complement strand
CTCTCTATGTGCTTTAGACCCTCTATACCGTGGAATGGGTAGGCTGGCTGGACTCCTATGACCTGTATATCCTGGTTATAGACCTTGAGCCTCCTTCCCGTCCCCATTATGGTCCCTCCCGTCCCTATCCCCGCTACGAAGTGGGTTACCCTGCCCTCGGTCTGGTTCCATATCTCTATCCCCGTAGAGTAGAAGTGGGCTTTCCAGTTGGCAGGATTGTTGTACTGATCCAGGTAAACGTACTTTTCTGGGTCTTTCTCCACCATTTCTCTGACGAAGAGTATGGCGCCGTCCGTTCCCTCGAGGGGATCGGTTAGATACACCTTGGCCCCGTAAGCCTGTATTATCTTCTTCCTCTCCTCGCTCACGTTGGCGGGCATAGCTAATTCCACCGGAATGCCTAGGGCGGCACCCACCATAGCCAGGGCTATCCCGGTGTTTCCGGAGGTAGCGTCTATAACAACTTTCCCCTCTTCTATAATTCCTTCCTTCAGAGCGGTAAGGAACATAGACAGAGCAGGCCTGTCTTTAACAGAGCCGCCGGGGTTAAAGCTCTCGAGCTTGGCGTATATCTCTATATCTTGGGATATATCTTCGGGGATTACCTTCTTGATCCTGACAAGTGGCGTGTTTCCTACTAAGTTGAGTACCGAGTTCCTCGCTTTTCGGTACGGTTCATCGTGCTCTCCGAGGATCCACATCTATACGATTTTACTTCCCTTTCCCTATCACCAGTATGGATCCCGGTCTCTTTATCCTCAGAGCGACCATCTCCAGAACCCTGAATATGTGGTTCATGTTGGCAGATTCCACGTAGGCGACCGATATATCCTGTGCTACGACAAGGTCGAAGTTTTGAGGCCCTGCGGATACGAGGAGAGCTTTGTTCTCGGGGATTATAGGCGTCTGGAAGACATCTTTTACCACCTTCTTTATCTGCTCTATCTCTAAAAGGCCCGTGTTGTCGTGCATCCTGTTTAATTGAAAGTACTGCTTCGGGTTCACGACAAGGTAGTAATTCCCGTAAAATCCCTGCTCCACCAGCTTCGATATTCCCTCTATCACGTCCGTGAATGCGTTACCTACCTGTGTCCAGTCGCTCATGGACATGGTGTTTATACCTTCTGCTGTCATCAGGCCTTCCAGACCCAGGTTCTTATTCCCCAAGAGGATCAGTGTATCTTCGGCGATCGCCGTGGCAACAGCGGCCGCCACCGCGTTGGAGGTGTCTATGGGCATGTTGAACTGTCTGAAGTACTCGAGATCTCTCCAAGATATAACGAAGTCCTTGTATATGGTAGGTATAGGTATGTGCTTCCTTACCCCTGTCCTCACGGGTTCACAGGTCTCGTACTCTTGACCAGGCTTTATCTCACAAACCCCCGGCTCCATCCCGTAGATCACATCGTAGGATACCATCTGGTGCCCTGGACCGATTGGTCCCATCACGGGAACGAACCTTCTGCAAACCAGCGTCTCTTTGGCTACCTTTACCACTGCGTTATCTATCTGCTCCCACTCCTCGGCTGTGAGAGGTGCTTCTTCTCTTCCTAGAAAGTCCATGTTTTTCCCTCCATTTTCAGTTTCCTGTTTAATTATATCAGCTGTTATGACAGCCCTCATTTGCACACGGATCGACAGGACGACTTTTAAAGTAAGCCTGAGGAGGGAGAGCTATGGTTTTAATAATCCTGTTTCTTATACTGGCGTTCGCCTTTGCAGGAGAGCCGAAGGCTAAGGCCAATCTTATAGATAGACAGGGTAACGCTATAGGTGAGGTGCTCATATACAGTGTTCCTGCGGGAGGAGTTCTCCTCAAAGTAAACGCTGAGCTACCATCTGGTGTTCATGCCTTCCACATACACTCAATGGGTTCATGCAAGACCCCGGACTTCAAGTCTGCCAAGGGGCACTTCAATCCTTACGGAAAGAAACATGGACTTATGAACCCGGAGGGACACCATGCGGGAGACCTTCCAAACGTTTACGTTGGTAGAGATGGTATGCTCAGGATAGAGATACATGCTCCCTACGTTACTCTGGAGAAGGAAAAGCCGAACAGCCTGTTTAAGAAGGGAGGAACGGCGATAGTTATACATGAAGGAGCTGATGACTACAGGTCTGATCCTGCAGGAAAAGCGGGTAGAAGGATAGTCTGTGGGGTAGTTGAAGAGATAAGGTAGATTTATAATGGTGTATCCCATGGTAAGGGTAGCTTTCTTTGTATGGATCTTCTGGGCCGTTGCCGTTTTTGGAATAGACCTCAGAAAGGTATCTGATGACCTCTACATGGCACAGGGGGTCACGGAGCTCCCATCCAAAAAGAACAGGGGGTTTATGTCCAACGCCTACGGACTGCTGACCAAAGAGGGCTGGGTAGTGGTGGACGCCCTGTCCAACCCCGAGCTTGCGAGGGAGTTTATCTCAGAGTTGAAGAAGGTAAAGGATGCTCCCATACTCTACGTGATCGTAACCCACTACCATATGGATCACTGGTTCGGGGCTTCGGCCTTTAAGGAAGCTGGAGCGAAGATAATAGCTCATAAAAACCTGAAGGAGTTTTACGACTCTGGCGAGGCGGATATGGTCCTAGAAGGGGTAAAGAGGTCGTTTCCCGGTGTTTTTGAGAGTGTTAAGATCACACCCCCGGACGTGGTGGTGGACAAGAAGGTTAAGCTGAGGGTTGGAAAGCGGAAGATAGAGATAATACCCATGACACCCGCCCACACCAACACCGATCTGGTCGTGTTCGTGGACGGAATGTTGTTTACGGGGGATCTGACCGCCAACAAAAGGATACCTTTCATGGGGGACAGGAATGTCTATTCCAAGGGATGGGTTGATGTCCTAGACAGGATGTTGAGGATAAAGCCAAAGCTCGTCCTCTCAGGGCACGGCGATCCGGGAGGAGTAGAGGTGATAAGGTGGACGAAGGATTATCTGGTCTTTGTGAGGGAGAACGTAAGGAAGCTCAAAGATGAGGGGCTATTTGTGGACGAGATAAGGGAGGCTTTGAAGGATACGCCTTACAAGAAGTATCCCATGTACGATGTGTTCCACCTGAGGAACGTATACAACGTCTTCAACGAACTTGATATGGAGCTGTGATATGGAGAGGCTGAGTGCGGATGAAATAAAGAAAAGGCTCGAGGAATTGGACGGCTGGAGGCTGGAAGGGGATCATATCGTTAGGGAGTTTGAGACGAAGAACTGGAAGACCACCATCTTCGTTGTGAACACGATAGCGGGGCTTGCGGAGATCCACTGGCACCATCCGGATCTGGAGATAGGCTTTAAACGTGTCAGGGTTAAACTCACGACCCACGAGGCGGGAGGGCTCACGGAGAGGGACTTCAGGCTCGCTAAAGAGATAAACAAGGCGGTGGAGGAAGTTCTCAAGCACTGAAGGTTATAATTTCCTTATGAGCCTTTTAATAATAGAGAGGGGGTGTCCCAACTGCGGGGGAGCGATAAGCGACGAGAGGCTCTCTAAAGGTCTTCCCTGCTACAGGTGCTTGCCAGACCCCACGGAGGAAGTTTGCAAAGCCTTGGAGGAGAGGGGAAGCCTTAGAGAGCTTTCCCTATTCTGTGAGACCGAAAGCTCCCTCTCCGAGTTTGAGAGCTTCTTTGAGAGGGCTGTGGGAGCCCGTCCCTGGAGCCTTCAAAAGCTATGGGCAAAAAGAGTTCTCATGGGTCAATCCTTTGCTGTCGTGGCTCCAACCGGGGTGGGGAAGACCACCTTTGGCCTCGTTACATCCCTGTTCGTAAAACCCAAGGTTCTCCTCATATTCCCCACCAGGATACTGGCAAACCAGACGGGGGGAAGACTCGAGGAACTATCCCGGAGGCTGGGTATAGAAAAAAACATCCTCGTCTATGAGTCCAAGAAGAAGATAAAGGAGAGGTTCCTCGCCGGGGACTTCGACATCCTCTGCGGGACGAACATGTTCCTCCACAAGAACTTTGAGAACCTGAAGAAGTTCAGGTTCAGCTTCATATTCATAGACGACATAGACTCCTTCCTCAAGCGCTCCAAGAACGTGGACAACCTCTTCAAGCTCCTCGGCTTCACCGACTACGAGATAAAGCTCGCCCTTAAAGAGAACAAAACCGACAGAGACTGGGAGAAGCTCGCCCAGATAAGGAAGAGGAGAAGGGATACGGTTCTTGTGGTCTCGTCGGCGACTTTGAAACCGAAAGGAAACAGGGTCTTCCTCTTCAGGAACTTACTTGGCTTTGAGGTTCAGAAGGCGGTAACGACAGTCAGGAACATAGTGGACGTAGCCGAGCCCGTGAAGGACCTGGAGGAAGCCCTTGAGAGGTCCGCCGAGCTTATAAATAAGCTGGGAAAGGGAGGGCTCGTCTATCTCTCGGTCTTTTACGGGAAGGAGAAGGTTCAGGAGGTGGTTGAGTTTTACAAAAGCAAGGGTATAGAGGCTGTAAGCTACCTTGACTATAAACCCGAAGAGCTCTATCAGATACTTGAGAAGGGGGATTTTGACGTAGCGGTGGGCATATCCCATCTGACGAACCCCCTAGTGAGAGGCCTCGACCTTCCCCACGTAATCCGCTACGCGATATTCTTAGATCCTCCCAAGCACATCTTCCCGACCCAGTTATCCCTGCAACCCTCTCTGCTCCACTCACTGCTTTTAACCCTCCTTAACCTCTTCGATGAAAAGGACCGCCTGAAGGCGGTGGAGTACGTAAACTACCTGAAAAGATACCTCACCCTGAGGGAAGAACTCCTGGACAAGTACCCGAGGATAAAGGAGAGGGTTCAGGAGATAAAGGATTTCCTCGAGAGATTTCTCACCGACGAGGAGTTTTTAAAGAAGATAGAAGAGTCCGAGGACATATCCCTAGTCCACAGAGAGGGACAGCTCTACATGGTTGTGGGCGACGCCAGCTCCTACATACAGGCTTCGGGGAGGACTTCCCGCTTCATAGCTGGAGGAATGACTAAGGGGCTCTCAATACTCTTTTACTCGGACCCCAAGGCCTTCAGGTCTCTGAGGAGGAGGCTTTCGGCCTACTTCATGCAGTCGGACGTTGAGTTCAAATCCCTGAGTGATATAGACCTTGAAAGACTCCTTAAAGAGATAGACGAGGACAGGAAGAGGGCAAGGCTCGTCCTTGAGGGCAAGGTGGTTCAGAAGATAAAGGACCTCTTCAGGACCACCCTCGTGGTGGTTGAGTCTCCAAACAAGGCGAGGACGATAGCTGGCTTCTTCGGGAAACCACAGCTCAGGCTGATAGAGGACAGCATAGCCTACGAGGTTCCCCTCGGGGAGAGGCTTCTTGTGATAACCGCCTCCCTCGGACACGTCTTAGACCTCACGACCGATAAGGGCTTCTTCGGGGTTCTAACAGAAGACTCAAGGTTCATACCGGTCTATGACACGATAAAGAGATGTAAGGATAAAGGGCTTCAGCACACAGACTACGAATATCTGAAGAAGAGGTGCAGGGGTAGGGTGGAGGACAAGCTGAGTATAGTTTCCGCTCTTAGAAAGGCAGGCTACGAGGTGGACGAGCTCTTCATAGCCACAGACCCCGACGCGGAGGGGGAGAAGATAGCCTACGATCTCTTTCTCCTTCTGAGGCCCATGAACATGAATATAAAGAGGGCTGAGTTTCACGAGGTAACACCCAAAGCGTTCAGGTCGGCGGTGGAAAACCCGAGGGAGTTCGATACAAACCTGGTAAAAGCGCAGATCGTCAGAAGGGTTTTAGACAGGTGGGTAGGCTTCACCCTCTCGAGGGTCCTATGGAAGGTCTTCAGCAGGAACTGGTTCTCCGCCGGGAGGGTTCAGACCCCTGTTCTGGGATGGGTTATAGAGAGATACGAGAAGTCTAAGGAAAAGAAGGGGGAGGTTATCTTTGAGATTAACGGTCAGATCTTCAGGGCGGAGATAGAGGACCTTGACGTCGCCAGGAGCGTGTATGAGGAGCTTGAGCTCGCGAGGGTATATACCCACTCCCCTCAAGAGGCGGACAAAAAACCCCTTCCTCCTTACTCCACTGACACCGTCCTTGAGGATGCGAGCGAGCACCTGCACTTCTCGGCACAGAAGACGATGAAGCTCCTCCAGAGTTTGTTTGAGGCTGGGCTGATCACCTACCACAGGACGGACTCTACCCGTGTCTCCGAGGCAGGGAGGTACCTGGTCGCCAAGCCCTACATAAGCGAGAAGTTCGGCGAGGAGTACTTCTACCCGAGATCCTGGGGAGAGGGAGGAGCCCACGAGTGCATAAGGCCCACGAGATCTTTGGAGCCTTCCAACCTCAGGTTCATGATAACCGCAGGCCTGATGTCTCTGGCATTTATGGGCTTCGCCGGACTGGTCTGAGCCCGATGCTTGAACTTGTCGCCCAGTATCCCTTTGTTGCCGCCCTGCTGGCGCTGGTTGG
>JALWEK010000219.1:4718-6442 GCA_027014185.1 Aquificaceae bacterium | reverse complement strand
CTACTCGGAGGAGTTTTCCTTTGTTCCAAAGGGCAGAGCTTACATTCATGCCCCGGAGGTGGACGGCGTTATCTATATCGAGAGCGAAGAAAAGTTTTTAAAAGAGGGAGAAATGGTTGAGCTTGAGATAACCCAGGCGACCGATTACGATCTCGCAGGAGTTATAAGGAGATAAGAATATAACGATATAACTTAGAGTTTTTGGAATATAAGAAACTCAAAAATATAGACCCCAAAGGCATAGGGGTAAAATCCCTAAGTAGAACTAGTAAGGGAGGTAGAACCATGAGAAAAGCTCTGCTGTTAGGCGCTCTATTCTCGAGTGCAACCTTAACCTTCGCTACCAACGGGGACAACCTTATAGGTCTTACCCCAGCCTCAAGGGGTATGGGTGGTATCGGTGTAGGTATGCCCGTGGGACCAGTTGATTCTATCTTCAGGAACCCAGCCTGGATGAGCGTTATGGAGAACAAGTTCACCGTCCAGTTCGGTGGGATCTTGTTTATGCCGAAGGTGAAAACACGGATCAAGAACGATACATTTAGCTCGGATACGGGTTGGCAAAAATCAAAAGCGGACACCTTTGTAGTTCCTGAAATAGGTATAGTTCACAGGCTTAGTGATAGGCTTGTGTTCGGTATAGGTGCTTTTGGTGTTTCCGGTATGGGTGTTGATTATAGAAATAATGAAAATCTGGTGGCTGCTCAGGATTTAAGCGGAACCCAGCTAGTTAATATGCATACAACTTTTCAGTTTATGAGGATTATTCCTGCCATAGCTTTCCAAGTAAATGAGATGATAACAGTATCTGGTGCACTCCACGGAGCTTGGGGATCTCTTGATATGGGAGCCTTTATGTGTTCAGAAGCAGACGATACTACTTCCTGTTGGAACGCGGGAGGTGGACAATCTCAAGCACTAGGTATAGGTGTTCAGCTCGGAGCCTCCTTAAACTTTGGAGATTTTCTCTATGCAGGTATAACTTACCAATCCCCTGTTTCTATGAAGTATAAGAGGGTATTCGATAGCGATGGTGATGGAAGATTCGAAGATCTCAAACTCCAGCAACCTCAAGAGGTCGCTTTCGGTATAGGTGCAGCTCCTCTGGATGGCCTCAAAGTTGGTCTCGATATCAGATGGATAAACTGGAAGGATGCAGACGGTTACGGCGATTTCCAATGGGATGACCAGTGGGTGTATGCAATAGGTGCAGAGTACAGACCTATAGAGAAGCTAGCTCTAAGAATTGGTTACAACTTTGGAGAAAGTCCGATTGATGGCAAATCCAACCTGAGTGGGATGCCTCCTTCCAATCCTAATATTCCAAACCTTAACCAGCCCTTCTCAGACTTCAACATAGCTTGGTTTAACCTTGTGGGCTTTCCTGCTATAACCGAACAGCATATTACCCTTGGTGCAGGGTATGAATTCACAAAAACGTTTGCGGTTGATATTTCTTACGTGCGTGCATTCAACAAAACTGTGGAGTCAAGCGGTACATATTACGATGCGGGGGCTTGTAGCTCAGGTTGTTCTACCACTGTTGGTGCCAAAAACGCCCAGGACTCGATATCCGTCGGTCTGAACTGGAGGTTCTAAGAAGTCTCTACGCTCCCTCCCGGTCGGGAGGGGGTCCTTTTACTCACCTATTATCTTGATTATTACCCTTTTAGGACGTTGTCCATCGAACTCGGCGTAGAAGATCTCCTGCCAAGGTCCCAGAT
>JALWEK010000219.1:0-4708 GCA_027014185.1 Aquificaceae bacterium | reverse complement strand
GTCCCAGATCGAGCTTTCCGTTCGTTATCGGAAGAACTACCTGGAGGTGAACCAGCAGGTTTTTGAGATGGGCATCCCCGTTGTCCTCACCGGTCAGGTGATGCTTGTAATCCTCTCTGAAAGGAGCGAGCCTCTCTAACCACTCCCAGATATCCTCGTGCAGCCCCTCCTCGTCGTCCTGGATTATGACCGCGGCGGTCAGATGCATGGCAGAAACGAGACAAAGACCTTCTCTTACCCCCGACTCTTCCACCGCTTCCTTGACGGCATCCGTTATCCTTATAAGCTCTCTCCTCTTTTCTGTCCTGAATGTTAGGTACTTCGTGTAGGACTTCAACTCAGTTTACCTTAAGCTCCTCGAGCTTGCTCCTTATCTCCTCGAGCTTGCCTTCCAGTTCCCTTACCTGCTCCATAGTCTTCGGGCAGTAGAGGACTTCCCCCTTGGAAACGTACCTGGCTCTCTTTTTAAGATCCTTTATCCTCCTCCTTATCCTCCTCATATCCGAGAGGTAGAACCATCTTGCTATGGAGCTTGCGGTTTTGAGGAGGTCCTTATCGTTAGCTCTCAGTTCTCTCTTAAGCCTTCTTCTCTCCTTCTGTCCCGCGTGGAAGGAGAGGAGCTGAACCGTTTTCTTTCCCTTGCCTTCCTTTACTATCTCTTCCATCACGTTCCTGAAAGAACCCTGAAACTTCTTCTTCGTTCTCCCTATCTTAGCCCAGAGTTCCATTCCTTCCACCTCCTCGGAGAGAGTGCATATTATAGCACGATGGTTTATCATACAAACCATGCAGCTCAGCCTGAAGGAGGAGGAGGTCAAAGCACTCTCAAAGAAGTACAACGTTATACCGGTCTATACCGAGATCCTCGCGGATGTGGAAACCCCCCTTTCGGTCTTCCTGAAGCTTCAGGAAAAGGGGAAGTTCAACTTCCTACTTGAGAGTGCTGAAGGGGGCGAGAAGTGGGGGAGGTTCTCCTTTATCATAAGCGGCTCCTCCTTCTACATAAGGACGAAGGGTTCCTACGGGGAGGTCTACGACAGGGGAAGGGTGAGATTCTTTGAAACCCAGGATCCCGCAGGTGCGGTCGAGGAAGTCATAAAGGGCTTCAGACCTTACGACGATCCGAGCCTCCCGAGGTTCTGGGGAGGGCTGGTGGGCTACATAGCGTACGATGTGGTGAAGTTCTACGAACCCGTTGGAGATGAAAATCCTGATCCGGTAGGGGCCTGCGATCTGTACATGGTCCTGACCGACGGGGTCGTGATACATGACAACCTTACCGGAAAGATAAAGATCGTCTATCCCATACTGACCGAGAGGGGCGTGGAGAACGAGTACAGGAGAGCCGAGGAGTTCATAAGGGAAACCATCGACAAACTAAAGAGCCAGAGCGCTAGGCATATATCCTTCGAGGAGAAGGATCCGGACCTCTCCATCTGGGAGTCCAACTTCTCAAAGGAAGAGTTCGAGAAGGTAGTTCTAAAGGCCAAGGACTACATAGCTCAGGGGGATATAATACAGGTAGTTCTCTCCCAGAGATTTAGGAGGGTTTTCGAGGGAGATCCAGAGAATATATACAGGGTTCTTAGGTATCTGAACCCATCTCCCTACATGTACTACCTCGACTTCAGGGAACTTAAGGTTATAGGATCATCTCCCGAGGTCCTCGTCAGGGTCGATGGGGGAAGGATAGAGACGAGGCCGATAGCCGGAACGAGGCCGAGAGGAAGAACTCCGGAGGAGGACAGGAAACTCGAGGAGGAGCTTCTCAGGGACGAGAAGGAGAGGGCGGAACATCTCATGCTCGTGGATCTTGCCCGTAACGATCTGGGTAGGGTGTCAGAGATAGGATCCGTGAAGGTTGAAGACTTCATGAGGGTGGAGAGATACTCCCACGTGATGCACATAGTGAGCGATGTGGTTGGGACCCTGAGGGAGGGACTGACTGCTCTCGATGTTCTCAGGGCTACCTTCCCGGCGGGAACCGTCTCTGGCGCCCCCAAGGTGAGGGCGATGCAGATAATAGAGGAACTCGAGAAGGAGAAGAGGGGGATATACGCTGGAAGCGTGGGTTACGTCTCATTCCAGGGGAACATGGACATGGCTATAGCGATAAGGACAGCGGTGATCAGGGACAGAGAGGTATTCGTCCAAGCGGGGGCTGGCATAGTGGCCGACTCAGTCCCGGAAAGGGAGTGGGAGGAGACGGTTAATAAGGCCAAGGCCCTCATGAAGGCTGTGGACACCGCGGGATCAATCGATGTAGAGGGATAGATCTGGAACTCCAAAGATCTTCTTTACCTCCGCCTTCACGAGCTCTCCGTAGATCTCCTTGTTCCCTTTGAACTCCTTGTACTTCTCCTTTATTTTCTCCTTCTCCTCCCTGTCCAGTTTTCTCCATAGGTTTCTGACTATCCGGGTCTCTATCTCCTTCAGGATCCTCTGGGCCTCCTCCTCACTCGCCGGTCTCTCAACCTTGGCTTTTACCATGCCCTTAACGAGCTCCAGCTTTTCCCAGAACCTCCTCTCCCAGTCTATCTCGGCACGCTGAGCTTCCAGTCTAAGATGGTTCTCGTAGGTCTCCATCACATTCTTGAAGCATAAAAACAGGGGGTACTTGCCTCTTTTTAAAGGGTTTATGGATCTGTAACACTCCTCAACCCCTCTTTTCACAACGCTTTCAGGAATACCCATCTCGTCGAGGAACTTCAGGAAGAGCTTTTCCCTGGGGGATAGAAAGAACACTCCTCCCTTCAGCTGGAGGATGAAGTCTTCCAGGTCCTTTGAGTAGCTCATCTTATGCAGGCAACCGCGACCGAGTAATCCCTTTCATGGGAGAGGGATACGATAACCTCCCTACCCTGAAGTATCTCGGCTACACCTTCCCTGTGGATAACCACCTTGGCCGGCCGTCCCCTGTTCCCGAGAACCTCTATCTCCTTAAACCTGAGGAGTACGCCGAACTCTGTGTAGAAAGCCTTAAGGACGGCCTCTTTGCAGGCCCACCTTGCAGCCAGGCAGGGGATCGACCCCTCCTGTGAGTTGCAGTAATCGAGCTCCCTCTGGGTGTATATCCTCCTGAGGAACCTGTCTCCGAACCTGTTTACAGCCTCCTCTATTCTGGAGTTCTTGACTATGTCCACACCTATCATGAGGAGATAAGGTTATCAGATCCTACCAGATCGAGGAAGCGTTTGACGTAGTTTCTGGTCTCTAGAGGCAGTTTCTGAGGGTTCCTGAGCAGCTCCTCCTCCCCGTGTTTCAGAACGTTACCCTCCCCCCAGTTGTAGGCTATCAGAACTGCCAGCCAGCTCTTGAATTTGCTTTTCAGGTATTTTAGGTATCTCACCGCAGCCTCTGTGGACTTGACGGGGTCGAACCTCTCGTCCACACTGCCGTCCACTCTGAGGCCGAATGCTCTTGCGGTGTTAGGCATAAGCTGCCATATACCCGCCGCCCCCTTCCTGGAAACGGCCTTGGGGTCGTAGTTGCTCTCTACCTCAGGTATCAGGGCGAGCCACTCGGGGAGCCCTTCCCTTCTGAGAACGCTCCTTACATGTTCCTTAACAGATTCCCTGTTGGGTGAGCTTTTCTCGTAACTCTCAACTATGAACCTCGCCAAGCCCACACCCCCTCCTTCGGCCAGCCTCTTGCTAACTCCCTCCAGGAACATGTCGTAATACATCTTCTGGTAGAAGCTCTTTTTCCTGAGTATGGGCCTGTAGGCCTCCTTAAGTATCTGCTTTATCATTATCGCCTCGAACTCTTTGGCCACCTCCTTTACATCCTTCTTCATCAGATCCCTGTAGTTGTAGGACGGATTTGAGAAGTAAACCCTCATAACACCTCCAGCTTAGCTTTGAGAGCACCGGCCTCCTTTATAGCCTGGAGAACGGAGATTATCTCCCTTGGAGTCGCCCCTATCCTGTTTAGGGAGTTTACGAGCTCCCCAACGGTAGTACCCTTCAGGGGAACTAGTCTTTTCTTTTCCTCGACCACCTGGATCTCGGTTCTTGGGACTACCTTGGTCTCTCCGGGTGAGAGGGGAGGAGGCTGGACCACCTCGGGGGTCTCCTTTATCTTAACCACAAGGCTTCCAACCGCCACGGCAACGGGGCTTATCCTAACGTCTCCCCCAAGCACTATCGTTCCGGACCTTCCGTCCACAACGACCGTAGCGGTCTGGGAGGTCTTAACCTCCAGGTTTTCTATCGTGGCGAGGAAGTCCACAGGGTTCGTGTCCTTGGGTATCTTTACCTTTACCGTGGCGCTGTCCAGGGCCCTCGCCAGTTCGTGTCCGAACCTTTGGTTGATCACATCCTGAACGGCCTTCGCCGTGGTAAAGTCCGGGTAGTCCAAGATTATGTTCACCTCGCTCACGTTCATATCGAAGGGAAGATCCCTCTCCAGGACCGCTCCGTTGGGGATCCTTCCTACTGTGGGAACGTTCTTCACCTGCCTCGCCCCCCTTCCCCTGGCTTCGTAGCCACCCACTATAACCTGTCCCTGGGCCAGGGCGTATATCCTCCCGTCCGGACCCCTCAGGGGTGTGAGGAGCAGGGTTCCCCCCTCCAGGCTCTTCGCGTCTCCGATCGATGACACGCTAACGTCGAACCTCATCCCCGCCTTGGCGTAGGGAGGGACCTTGGCCGTAACCATAACGGCGGCCACATTCCTCAAAGTTAAAGTGTTCGGGTCAACTATAACC
>JALWEK010000218.1 GCA_027014185.1 Aquificaceae bacterium | reverse complement strand
GAACCCACAGGCCTTCGTTATAGGAATAGACAGAGACGAGGAAGCGATAGAGCTTGCCAAGGAAAACCTCAGAGAGTTTGAAGGGAGGTTTTGCATATACAAGGCGGACTTCGCCGACCTGGACGAGGTGTTAAAGGCCGAGGGTATAGATAGGGTGGATGGCTTCCTCTTTGACCTGGGGGTATCCATGTTCCAGCTTAAAAGTGAGAGGGGGTTCTCCTTCCAGGTAGATGCTCCCCTGGACATGAGGATGGACAGGGAACAGAGGCTGACCGCCTACAAGGTGGTGAACGAGTATCCGGAGACGGAGCTGGAGAGGATAATAAGGGAATACGGCGAGGAGAGGTTCAGCAGGAAGATAGCTAGGGCCATAGTCCGGTACAGGAAAAAGAAGCCGATAGAAACCACGAAGGAGCTCGCTGCGATAGTCCTCTCGGTTTATCCGGAGAGGTTGAAGCACGGCAGGATCCACCCCGCCACGAGGACCTTTCAGGCGATAAGGATAGAGGTAAACAGGGAGCTCGAAAGCCTGAAAACGGCCCTTGAGAAGACCCCGAACCTTCTGAACCCCAAGGGGAGGCTCGTGGTTATAAGCTTCCACTCTCTCGAGGACAGGATAGTTAAGAACTTTTTCAGGGAGCACTCCGATATCTTCAGGGTTCTTACGAAGAAGCCTATAACCCCCTCGGAAGAGGAGATAAGGATGAACCCCGCCAGCAGAAGTGCTAAATTAAGAGCAGGGGAGAGGATATGAACCCGTTTCTGCTGGTAGGCCTGGGCGTTCTTATACTTCTCGCCAACATGATATACTCCGCCTACTCTATAAAGGTCCTCAAGGAACACTCCCAGAAACTCAGTACATACAAGAGCCTGAAGGAAGAGAACCTCCGCCTCCGTGCGGAGATAGAAAGGATGCTAAACATAAAGGAGCTCGAAAGATACGCCCTGAGGCGTGGTTTTAAGCCCTTCAACTGGGAGGAGTTCGCCCTTATACTCTTCAAAGAACCTTCAAAGAAAGGTCGATCCAAGAAGCGCCGTAGATGATCGAACCAGAGGAGATGTAATTAACCCCTTCGATAGCGTATTCCCTTACGTTTTGAAGCGTTATGTTGCCGGAGACCTCTATCCTAGACGTACCTTTAACTATCTTTACAGCTTCCCTTACCTCTTCGGGGGAGAAGTTATCGAGCATCACCATATCCACGCCGAGCTCGATGGCCTTTTCAAGCTCTTCAAGGTTCTCCACCTCGACCTCTATCCTGTAAGCGGGGCTGACCCTCTCCTTCACGCGCCTTACCGCCTCCTCGATCCCTCCCGCGACCTTTTTGTGGTTGTCCTTTATGAGAACCATATCGTATAGAGCGTACCTGTGGTTGGAACCTCCTCCAACCCTTACAGCGTACTTCTCAAAGAACCTGTACCCAGGGGTGGTCTTTCTCGTATCAAGAATCTTTATCCCCGTTCCCTCGAGTGCCTTAACGAACTCCCTAGTCCTAGTCGCTATTCCCGAGAGGCTCTGGAGCAGGTTCAGGGCGAGCCTCTCCGCGCTCAGGATTATCTCCGCCCTTCCCTCGAGCTCGAGGATAGTATCGCCTTCCCTGAACTCAGAGCCCTCGCTTGTGAGAGGCTTCACGTAAACACCCCCGAGCATGAGGAAGAGCTCCTGAACAAAGGGGAGCCCTGCGAGGATCCCTCTTTCCTTGGCTTTTATCACCGCGCGAGCGGTCTCTTCCGAGACTATGAGCTCCGTCGTTAGATCTCCCGTCCCGAGATCCTCCTCGAGGAAGCATTGGAGCTGGGAACGTACAAAGAACCTGTTCATGGAGATAAAATACTATAACCTATGGGAGCCATTCCTCTCGACCTGTACCACATCTCCCAGAGTTCGAGCACCTGGAGGAGAGTTTACAGTATGCTTTACGACCTCTACCATTCTGAAATTCCCGATCCCGAAGTGAGCCTGAGCAGGAGGGACCTCCTGATCGAATATGGTATCCCCGTGGAGGCTTGGATAGATCTGAGGATTTTGGAAACTTGGTTCAGGAAGGGAATCCCCGTTCCCTTAGCCTGCCTGCTTGGCTACGTTCTCTCCCTCCAGAGGGAAGATGGGAGCTTCTCGGTGGACGGAATTGTTCCCAATTCGGGAGCCACATACAGAACTGTGGAGCTTGCACTCCTTCTGGGCTCAGGGGAGAATCCTAAAGTCAGAAAAGCTGTGGATTACCTCGTCCGCTCCCTCCGTGGAGGAGGCCTCGCCTCTCCGGGCCCTGTAGAGGGAGCCCTACTGGAAGTGGGGACCACGGCTAGGTTCCTCCACGTACTTTACAGGTTCGACATAAAAACTTACTCGCAGGCGATCGAAAGCATGAGGAGCTTCCTCCTCAAGCGTGTCTGCGTTGGCGAGGATGAGGCTGCCTGGCACACGGACCTTCTCCCGGAGGAGCTAAAAGACCTGGACTCATGCATAGGCGGGGCCACCTCCCTGGCCCTTTACTCCCTCTGCCTTCTAGGAAGAGAAGAGGACAAGATACTGATAAACAGGGCGGTAAAGTGGCTTCTGAAAAGGCAGAAGGAGGGAGGCTGGTCTGACTCCCCCGAGGGGAGCCCTAACGTGGACAACACATTCAACGCGGTGAGAGCCCTGAAAGCGTCCCGGGAGTTCCTCGATCCTGCTCTCAGAATGAAGGTGGAAAGGTCCCTCGAAGAGGCCAGAAAGTTTCTCAACAGGATAGATCCCTACGAGCTGAGGGCAGTCAGCCTAAGGGCAATGTATCTAAGAGCCAAGCTCCTTCTTATCGAAGATCCCCTAGATAAAAAGGTTCTGAAATCTCTAAAAGCCCTTACTGATATGAAAGACAGATGGTTTTCAAAGGAGGGACATCTTTACAATGAGATGCTAATAGCGGGAATAGCCATTGGGGAGTGGCTCTGCTCGGTAAAGGAGAATCCTTACAGGCTGGTCCGTGAAGGAGGAAACGAGGAACTGAAGGAATTACTCTCTTTTCCCGTGGAGATACCTCCTCTCTTTCCGGGACATAGAGACGGCGTGGGGGAGAGGCTCCTCAACTTCCTGGTAAAGACACACAGGGGATATAGGCTTGTGGAGAAGTTAAGCGAGAGCTTTACTATCAGGGACATGGTTTCTCTCATCGTCGCTGCCTTCTTGATGCTTGGAATCTTTTTAAGTGAGGACTTTCTCAAGGCCTTGATCCTTCCTGAGAGGAACTCTAAAGTGGATGTTTACTCCACGCTTATAGTTATATCCCTATATTTCCTTTGGCTCTCAATCAAGTTCCGCTTTAGGGAAAGCATCCTCCACTTCCTAATCACTACCATCCTTTCAATTCTTATAGCCCTCTTCCTCCTCTGGGGATGGCTCAGATATAGCGATGAGATGGTATCCTTCCTTTTGAAGGAAGGGGAAATTCTTCCACTCCTTAGGATAGTTATCGTATTCTCCTTGATCCTTGACGTTGGAAGGAGGCTAATCAACGTCTCAGAGCTTGACAGGATACTGCTTTCAAGGAGATCGGGATTGTGAGACCGCTCGTGATAGCCCACAGGGGGTACAGCATCAGGTTCGGGGACAACACACTCACATCCATAAAAGAAGCCTTCAAGTCTGGGGCGGATATGTGTGAGGTGGACCTCCAGATGACGGAGGAGGGAGAGATCTTCATTTTCCACGACTATTACCTGGGAGGAGTGCGTATCGCGGAACAAACCCTCCAGGAGCTGAAAGACAAAGCCCCAGGAAACCCCACACTCGACGAGATCCTGGAGCTTTTAAAGGAAGGAAAGGGGTTCTTTCTTGAGGTAAAGGACAGGAGGCTCTCGGAGGTTCTTTCCCGAAAGCTCAGGGATGCGAAGAGGGACCTCTTTATAGTGGGCTCATTCGACGCAGTCTTCCTCAAAGAGTTCAAGAAACTGAGCCCTGATGTGAGGACCTGCTTCCTACTCGGGAGCGTGGTGAGTGCCGAGAGCGCCTACCTGCTGTGCAGGGATGCGGGTGCTCAGTTTATCCTTCCCGCCTGGGAGGCCCGCCACCCTTACCCCCACGAACTTCTGAGCAGGGAGTGGATAGAATATTTAAGAGATAGGGGAGTGGAGGTGATAAGCTGGCACGAGGAGAGGGAGGAGGTTTTGGAGGGGCTTTTGGAGCTTCCCCTCTACGGTGTATGCACCAACGACCCTCCCCTCGTGAGGAGGATGGTCGATGAGAGGTATGGTGGAGGCTCTCAATAAAAAGTTCACCGTCCCCCTCGCAAAGAGGCTCAGAAACGTTGAGTGGATAACTCCGAACAGGATAACTCTCTTTTCCTTCCTCCTCTCGGGGATCCTCGCTCCCCTCACCATAGTGAAGGGACTTCTTCCCCTGGCGGGACTCCTCGTATACGCGGGGGCGCTCCTGGACTCCCTGGACGGGGATCTGGCTAGGGAGAGGGGAATTAGCTCGAGGGAGGGAGCGATCCTGGACGCGGTCCTCGACAGATATACGGATCTACTGCTCATAGGTGCCCTGCTTCTTTACGAGGAGAGTTGTCTGCTCGCTGGCGTCTTTGCCATGATAGGCTCTTCCCTCGTTCCCTACATAAGGGCCAAGGCGGAGGCGGAGGGCAAGAGCTCTACCGCCACCTTCGGCTCGAGGGACATGAGGAACCTAATACTCTTTATAGGCTTGATCCTGAGCGCTCCCTGCTTTACCTTATATACGCTGGCTATCGTTTCAAACCTCTCCGCCCTGCACAGGCTCTTCCATGCGCTGAGGAGCTGAGAGATGAGGGGAGTGATCCTCTCCGCAGGGAAGGGAAGCAGGCTCAGACCCATAACCTCTTACATACCGAAGCCCCTCCTCCCGGTGGGAGGTAAAAGGATCATAGACTACGTCATCTCCTACCTATCGGAGGCCTGCGAGGAGATCATCATCGTGGCGGGATACATGCACGAGCTTTTAGAAAAGTATGTGGGGGAGAGATATCCAGAGGTAAAGATACTCAAGGTCAAGAACCTTTTCCCCGGGAACCTATATACCCTCCTCAGGGCCAGGGATCTGCTGAAAGAGGACTTCGTGGTGGCGAACGCGGACCACATCTTCCCCTCAGAGGTATGGGAGTTCTTCCCAGAAGGCAGAAGGGGAGTTCAGGTGGCCTGCCACAGGAGGGGAACACGGAAGATATTCGAGGACGAGATGAAGGTAAGAGTGAGCGCGGAGAAACTGATCTACATGGACAAAAAGCTCAAGGACTACGAGGGAGCCTACACGGGCCTCGCCTACGTGGGGAAAGACTCGGTGGAGAGGTTCTGGAGGACCGCAAAAGAGGTCTTCAATAGATTGAAAGGCAAGGGAAAGGTGGAGGACGTTTTCAACGAGCTGGCAAAGCTGGGAGAGGTAAAGGTGGTCTGGATAGACGATGTTAAGTTCTACGAGGTGGACACGGTCTCGGACCTGAGGAGGACCTGGTATGAGAAAGAGGCTCCTCATCTTTGACTTCGACGGGACCCTCGTCGACAGCATGGGCATCTACGCCCGGAAGGCGGGGGAGCTCATTAGCGAGCACTACGGCCTTAGTAAAGAGGAGGCGCGAGAACTCTACCTGAAGACCTCCGGACTTCCCTTCGCGGAACAGCTCGAGATCCTCTTCCCCGGTAACGGTAAGAACAGAGAGGTTGCGGAGACCTTCGAAAGGTGGAAAGAGAAGGTCCTCCACGATCTTAAACCTTTTCCCGAGGCGGAACCTCTCCTCAGGGAGCTAAAGGAAAGGGGCTATCTGGTCGCCGTTTCCTCCAACAATCTCCATATGTATGTCCAAGAGAGCGTGAAGGGATGGAAGGTTAGACCCCACTTCGTCCTCGGATGGGACGGCGGAGAGTTCAAAAAGGGAGAACCCCATGTTAGGTTCCTCGAAAAGGCAACATCCCTTCCCAGGGAGAGCTTCCTCATAGTGGGGGACAGTCCCAACGACCTTAAGCTGGCCCGTTCCTCCGGAATAGACTTCGTTGCCCTTCTCAGAGGCTTTCCCGAGGAGAGCTTCAGGTCCGTGGACCCCTCCGTTAAGGTGATTAAAAGTCTCACCCCGGAGGAGCTACTTCCCATCCTCGAGGAGGGATCTCACCCTCTCAAAGACTCTAACCCAGTCCTCCCATCTTAACCTCCCCGTCTGGGTGTTCTGTTTGCTGGGATGGTAAGAGGTTATGATCGTGTACGGAATTCCCTCTGGTCTGTAAGCAAGGTCGTGGCCGAACTTTATCCCCTTTAGCTTAGCTTCCGGATAGAGGTTTTTGAGAGCCATGAGCGTCCCCTTCAGAGCTATACTTCCCAGGCAGAGGATAACCTTGACTTCCTTCAGAACCTCCAGCTCCCTTACAAGAAAGGGGTTGCAGTTTTCCATCTCCTCCTTAGTGGGTTTGTTCTCGGGAGGTGCGCATCTGACAATCGCGGTTATGTAAG
>JALWEK010000217.1 GCA_027014185.1 Aquificaceae bacterium | reverse complement strand
GGACACACCGACTTACACAGACCGCACTTTACACATTTCAGAACGAGGTCCTCGGGTATAACAAGTCCCAGCTCGGCAGCCATAGGACTTAATAATCTAAACTACGGGGCTCCCCAAGAGGTGATCGAGTTCACAATATAATTATTCTTCAGGGATGGGAGAGTTCTACACGCTGAGGGAACCCCTCAAGGGCTACGAGATCAAGTTCGGAACGGTGCCACTGGTAAGCATAAAGGTCCCTGCTATTCAGAGAGAGCTCTCAGAGAGCCTCGTCAGAAGGCTCATGGCCTCGATAGATAAGGTCGGTTTCGTGGAGCCCGTGCTTTTGATAGAGTCGGAGGACGGTTACGAGGTGATAAACGGGCAGCACAGGGTAGAGGCGGCCAAGCTCCTCGGGCTAGGGGAGGTCCTCGGCATAATCCTGCCTCCCGAACTCAAGAACTACATAATCAGCCTGAACGTTGAGAAGGCACCCAACCTCAAGGACAAGTCCCATCAGGCGTACGAGATATTTTCCGAGCATCTGAAGAAAAATCCGGATATGGAGGAGACGGAGCTGGAGCTCATGGTTGAGGAGCCCTACTACATAACGGTAGGTTTTGTGATAGACAGGTTTCAAGACAGGAGGTTCCCGGGCTACGCCTTCGAAAAGGTCCTCAAGAAGATGGACAACTTTTTAGAGCTCCCTTTATCCGAAGCCCAGAGGGAGAGGGAGAGGAGAGCTGAGCTCCTCCTGGAGGCAAAAGATGTCCTGAACAGGAGGTACGAAGAGCTCCAGCTCCAGAACACCCTTCAGAAGGAGGCTATCGTGGTCAGGGCCTTCCAGAACGTTTACGGAAAGAGGGTCAGGAGTGTAGAGGACGACTTTTACACAGCCTTCAGGAGGATAATGGAGGAGATACCCAAGGTTAATCTGGGGAACGATTACGGTATAATTTCCGAATGATGGCCTGGCACCTGAGAACGCTCCTTATCACGCTTATCCTGTTCTCACTCCTGGGCGGTGTTTCACTTACCAAGGTCGTCTGTGTCCATCTGGACACCAAAACGGCCCACGTGGAAACCCTGGAGCTTCTGGACGACGGAAACGAGATACATCTATCGATAGACAACTTCCTTCCCTCGGAGACAGGTAAGATCAAGGTACTGCTGAAGGCCGACACTCAGAGGAGGGAGTCCTTTAAGTACACCTTCTCCAAAGAAGGAACGTTAAAAACGAAAGAAGTATTTTCGTACCATCCTACAAAACTACTCAGGACTGTCCGTCTAACCACCTGATTGAGCACTTTCCCCGGAAACCAAACCCGGAGGAGGTAAAGGTATGCTCATTTTACTCCTGCTGTTTGCCAGTTTGAGCTTTGGAATAGGTATCGATGAGGCGATGAGGACGGCCCTCGAGAAGAGCCCTCAGATAAAGGCACTCGAGGAGGAGATCAAGGTCTTTGAAGGTATGGAGAGATCGGCTCTCGCCTTCCCCAATCCAGAGGTGAGGTTCGAGAGCGGTTTTTTAACCACCGACGAGGACGGGAAGCCTAAGGGTAGGGGTCTGTACCTTATAGAGTTCAATCAGCCCGTTCCCCTATGGAACGTTAGGGAAAAGAGCAGGAACGTGGTCCTGAAGGAGAAGGAGGCCTTCGAGAACGCGGTCGAATCACAGAAGAGGGCGATCCTGGGTGATGTTTACAGAAGTTTCTACAACTCCCTTTACCTGAAGGAGATAGCGAGGATATGGGAGGAGAACTACGAGACGGCGAAAGAGGTCGAGAGGTTCGTTAGGAAGGCTTACGAGCTCGGCGAGGTGACACAGCTCGAACTCCTGAGGGCAAAAAGGGAGATGGACCTGGCACGGGTTCAGTACAAGGTAGCCTTATCCGAATACAGGGCTAGCCTGAAGGAACTCTCCCGTCTTATAGGTGCAGAGGTGGATGAAGTGGAGGGCGATCTGAGGGCTTACCCCTCCCTAAGGGAGGTTGATCTGGAGAGCCTTCCAACGGTGGTATCGATAAAGAAGGGGATAGAGAGGGTGGAGAGACAGATAGAGCTCGAGAAGGCTCTCGCCAAACCGCAGCTCAGCGCCGGGTTCGTGGTGGAGGATGCGGACGGAGATTACTACGGCGTGAGGGGAGCTGTAACCCTCGATCTTCCCCTCTTCTACAGGAGGCAGGGAGAGATCCTGCAGAACGTAGCCCTAAGGAGGGCGTTAAAGAGGAGGCTCGAAGCGGAACTCTTAAGGGTAAAGAGAAGGCTCGAGTCCGTGAGGATAAGGATAGAGACTCTGGAGGAGGAGCTAAGGAAGCTGGAAGAGGAGGTTATCCCCAGAGCACAGGAGGAGCTTGCCCTTGCCCTGAGGAGCTACACGAACAGGGTGATAACCCTTCTGGAGCTTTCCGACGTAAGGAGAAGGTACTACGAGCTTCTGATAAACAGAGCGGAGTTAATCCTCGGCATACACGAGACCTATTCGGAGTTCATAGAGATAGGAGGTTGGAAGAGATGAGAAAGTTCATTCTATTGCTTGCCTTGGCAGGCTCGGTATATGCGGGAGAGGAACATAAACACGAGGAGAAAGGGGATCACGGACACGGTAAGGAAGAGATCCACATGACACAAGCCCATATAGAGGAGCTCGGGATAAAGCTCTACACACTGAAAAAGGAACCCTCGGGAAAGATCATCAAGATGCCCGCCGAGGTGGAGGAGAACCCCCTTCTCAACTACTCCATCTTCAGCCCGGTGGAAGGTATAGTGAGAAAGCTCTATGTAAAGGAGGGAGACCGAGTTAAGAAGGGCTCCCCACTCGCAGAGATATACTCTCCGGAGCTCGCCAACCTTATAGGGGACGTCCATATGGCCAAGGTGAACATGGAGAGTGCCAGGAAGGTCTTTGAGAGGGACAGAGAGCTTTACTCCCAGAAGGTAATACCTTACACACGCTTCTACAACTCCATGGTGGAGTACGAGAGGGCTAAGGGTGAATACGAAGCCCTCCTTGGGAAACTTAACAGCTACGGAGAGGTGAAGGGCTACAACCTGCTTATCAGGTCCCCCGGTGATGGTTACGTGGTTTCCCAAGAGGTTGCCCTGGGAGACAGCGTCGGACTCGACAGCCTGCTTTTCAAGGTGCACTCCCACGAGGTCCTGTGGGTCTATGGCTGGGCGGACGAGAGATCTGCGATGGATCTCAGGGAAGGGACGAAGGCCGAGGTGAAGAGCTCGGAGGGTAATCTCCCCTGCTTTATAGACTACATAGGCCACGAAGTTGACAGGAAAACGAGGCGCGTGAAGGTAAGATGCGTGGTCAAGAACAGAAAACATCTCCTAAAACCCGGTATGTTCGTGAATCTCATCGTGAGGACCGGTGGGAGGCCGGCCATACTCGTACCCAAGAGTGCGGTCCAGGAGATAGAGGGTGAGAAGGTAGTCTTCGTAAGAACAGAAGATGGTTTCGAACCTAGGGAGATAAAGGCCATTAAAGAGCTGGACGGGTACTACGTGGTTCTTGAAGGCCTCAAGGAAGGCGAGAAGGTAGCGGTGAGCGGAACGGTCTTCTTAAAGACCAAACTCGTTGGAGTCGAAGAGGGAGGACACGCTCACTAAACGGAGGTAAGAGATGTTCAGAGCTATCCTTAGATTTAGGATACTTGTCCTGATAGCGCTCGTGGGCACCGTCCTCTACGGTGTCTGGAGCTTTAAAAAGCTGCCCATAGACGCCTTTCCCGATCCCACACCCGTTCAGGTGAACATATACACTGAGGCTCCCGGACTCTCCGCCGAGGAGGTGGAGACCCTCATAACTATACCCGTTGAGTCTGTGATGAACGGGCTCAAGGACGTTATACTCGTGCGTAGCGTCTCACTGCCCGCTCTTTCTTACGTATCCGTCTATTTCAAAGACGGCACAGACATATACTTCGCCAGAAGGCTCGTTATGGAGAAGCTTCCCGATGCGAGAGAAAGGGTCCCAGAGGGCTTTAACCCCGTCATGGGCCCTAACGCCACTGGTCTCGGAAACGCTCTCCTCTACGTTCTCTACGATGAAAAGGGCAGATACACCAACGAGGAGCTAAAGTCTATCTTCCAGCAGTGGGTCGCCCGCCCCCTGATAATGAGCGTGGGGGGTGTGGAGGAGATAGTTCAGTTCGGTCCCGAGCTCGCCTACGTGATAGTCCCCGACCCTGACAAGTTCCTCGCCTACGGGATAACCCTTGAGGAGCTTTTGGAGGCCCTCGAGAGGAACAACCTCCTGGTTGGGGGAGGCTTCTTCCAGTCTGCCGAAGGGGACCTGGTGGTAAGAGGTCTGGGAAGGGTCTATTCTGAGGAAGACCTGCTGAGAATCCCCATAAAGGTGGACGAGGAGAAGGGTGTCAGCGTATATCTCAGAGACGTGGCAAAGGTGGTAAAGGGTGAGGTGCCTAACAGAAGAGGGGCCTTCACTATGAACGGAAGAGAGGTTCAAGGAAACATAGTGGTAAAGAGGATATATGAGAACACCAAGGAGGTTGTGGACAAGGTAAAGGCGAAGCTCGAGGAGATACAGAAGATACTCCCCGACGGTGTGAAGATAGAACACCTCTACGACCAAGCGTATCTGACAGAGAAGGCGGTCTCCACCATACAGAAGGCGCTCTTCAGCGGTATGATCCTGGTCGCCTTCGTGACCGCCTTTTTGATGGGCAACTTCAGGGCGTCATTGATAGTTATATCTTCTCTGCCCATCACACTCCTTATAGCCTTCATCGTGATGAAGGAAACGGGCATGAGCGGGAACCTCATGACCCTGGGAGGTCTCGCCATAGGTATAGGAATGTTCGTGGACTCCTCGGTGGTTATAGTGGAGAACATCTACAGGCACCTGACAGAGAAGAAGGACGGGCTCAAGTTCTCTGTGGTTCTGGACTCGGTCAAGGAGGTCTGGAGGCCCGTTCTCTTTGCGGTTCTCATAATCGTGATAGTCTTCTCTCCCATATTCGTCTTTGAGTCCATAGAGGGCAAATACTTCAAACCCCTCGCCCTGACGCTGATAATAGCGCTGCTGGGCTCACTCCTCATAGCCTTCACCTTCATACCGGTTCTCAGCTACTACTTCCTCAGCCCCGGCAAAGAGACCTACAGCAAGCTAATGAGCAAGATACACGGCGTTTACGACAGAGTCCTTGATGCCACCTTCAAGGTCAGGGTTCCCCTCTTCTTGGGTGTTTTCGTCTCCTTTATCCTGAGCCTCTTCCTACTCACACGCATAGGGACGGAGTTCGCCCCCGAGCTGGAAGAGGGTGCGGTTCTCGTTAAGGCTTTCATGGATCCCAACGTCTCTCTGGAAGAGGGCAAGAGGGTTGCCATGGCTATGGAGAAGGAAGCTCTTAAGTTCCCTGAGGTGATAAGGACCTACTCCACAATAGGAAGGGCAGAAAAGGGTGAGGCGGCGGACGTTAACTACATAGAGACCTGGATAATCCTAAAGTCCCAGAGCGAGTGGGAGAGCTTCAAGACCAGAGAGGAGTTCAACAGCATACTCAGGGAGCGTCTTGAGTGGCTACCCGCCTCTATAGCTTTCACCCAGCCCATAAAGATGAGGATAGACGAGCTTCTCTCGGGGGTGAGGGCAGATATAGCTATAAAGATATTCGGTCAGGACCCGGAGCTTCTGAACCAGCTGGCGGACAAGGTCAAGGAGATAGCCGAGAGCGTCCCCGGAGCGGTGGACGTCCAGAAGGAGATACAGGCGGGAAGGCTTCAGCTGAGGGTCTATCCCAAATGGGAGACCCTGGAGAGGTACGGGATAACGGTTGAGGAAGTCCTCAACGTCATTAAATACGCCCTCGGCGGAGCCGAGATGGGCGTCCTACAGCAAGATACATTCCTATTTCCCATAGTCATGACCCTGCCCGATGAGTTCAGGGAAGATACAAGCGTGCTAAAGAGCATCCCCCTATTTGAGAGGGACGGCAAACTCCTGACCTTCGGTGATGTGGCGGAGATAAAGGTGGAGCCGGGACTCTTTGTGATAAGGCGGGAGAACAACATAAGGTTTGCCCTCGTCATGCTGAACGTGGAAGGAAGGGACATAGGAAGCTTTGTGGAGGAGCTAAGGAGCAAGGTAGAGAGTGAAGTCAAGATGCCCAAGGGCTACTTCATAACCTACGGAGGGCAGTTTGAGAACCAGCAGAGGGCTATGAAGAGGCTCTCTGTAGCGGTCCCCGTGTCCATATTCCTGATTTTCATAATGCTCTATCTGAACTTCAACTCAATAAGGGACGCGCTGGTGGTTATGCTGAACGTTCCCTTTGCGGTGATAGGTGGAATTATAGCCCTCTACATCTCGGGCTTTAACCTCTCTGTGCCCTCCGCCATAGGTTTTATAGCCATATTCGGTATAGCCACTCTCAACGGCGTGGTGCTGGTGGCCTACATAAGACAGCTCCTTGAAGACGGCTTGGATATAAGAGAAGCGGTCAAGAGAGCGGCGATTCTCAGGATAAGGCCG
>JALWEK010000216.1 GCA_027014185.1 Aquificaceae bacterium | reverse complement strand
CCTTTTAAAGACATACCCCTGACGTAGAGTAGGACTGCTTTTGCCTTGACATTTGAAGGGACTCTGTGCGAGTGGTAAACTTTGTTAAATAATTCTCTGACAAGCTTTAGAGCACTCATGTTTTCATTCAATCCCTCCGCGTAGAGGGGGTTACTTTACTTTACTTTACTTTAAAAAGTTGAACATCCTCCTACTATCTTAAGCAGTGGTGTTGTGTATCTTAATACTGGAAAATTTCCTTTACTTTTGAGACCTCGCTCCATAAATCCTTGCGATGAAGGAAGTAATAATGGTCATCAAGTCTTCCACAAGCTTGTGCGTTTTGTCTTTGCTTATTTTAGCTCTTTAAAGTTTTAACGAACTCTTTATCTACAGGTAAGGTCACCGGTATAGGGAAGAGAGTTCCATCTTTTAGCTTCATCTCCTTGACAACACACTTGTAATCATCCTCACCCATGAATCTGTCCAGGGGCGTGAAGCCACCAACTGCAAGCATCTCAAGATCACACACGGAACGTGGAGATAGCTGCAGGGATTTAAGGAACTTTATCCTTTCCAAGATTTCCCGCTTTTCCTCTTCACCGACTATAAGGTTCACTAGGCTTTTGGATGTGTCTTTCAATCTTTTACTCCGTTTGACCTTAGAACTGTTTTGGCACACCACTCCGCCAACGCTAAAAAATTATAAGATGCTGAAAACCATCGTGGTAAGGGAATTTTCACACGCACGATTGACAACAACGGACTCAGATTTAAAGCGCCCTCAAGAGCAACCACAGGTTTATCCCTGCAAGGGAGATTAGTTTGTAGTATCCCCGCAGAGCGTAAAGGAAAAATAAACCTGCAAGAACAAGAATGACTGCTTCATATAAACCTATCTGTGGGTACAGTCTGAAGGATATAGATGAGGTGAGCTCAACGGATTTTTCAAAAGCTGAACCTGTTAAGTTGAAGAGATCTACGAAAGGAGGGAAGCTCATCATGGTCAGAAGGGATAGCACCCCGAAGAGTGAGTAGAGAAGAACGATTGGGGAAATGATGGGTGTGAAGATCACCGAGAACGGGGACACTCCCGAAAAGGTACTTACAAGAGGTGCAACCCCTGTGAAAGCGGAAGCGGAGGCTAGAAGAGTCTTAACCTTTGTACTCGCTTCAAGATCTTTAATGGCGAGCACTATATAGGCCGTAGCTACAAAAGACAGCCAAAACGAATAGGAGAAGAGGTAGTGTGGATACAGAGTCAGGATAACTGTACCGGAAAACAGAAGTATGGAGATCATATTCGGGCGGCGGAATGTAAGAAGTGAGAGAAGCACCAGAGAGAGCATTATGGAAGCCCTTAAGACGGGAGGTTCGCTTGGAACTATAAAGAGGGTATAGAAACCTATACCAACCAAGGCCAGCTTCATACCTTGGAACCTTGGGAGTATCTTGGATAAAACAAGAGCAATTGTCCCTACGTGAAGGCCGCTCACAACAAGTAGGTGGACGAGTCCCGTATTTAGAAAGCTCCTCTGAACATCGGAAGGAAGGAGCTCCCTCGGCTGGCCGAAGAGGAAGGAAAGACCGAGGGGAACCATACTTTTATCCATCGAAGTCTTCGTGTATCTCTCCATTAGAAACTCCCTGATGCCTCTCTCTGGCGAAAGTACGTCCAGTTCTGCTTCTTTGGTGTGTAGGAAAATCCTGTTGCCCTTTACCGACACATTTCCCAAAAACGCTATTTCGTTAGCTTCTGGAGGTAAGTATCCATAGACTTTTAGAAGTGCCTTTCTCCCTTCTATCTCTTTCACTTCGCTCTCTTCTATCCTGATCTTGGTAAGCGTGTATCCGGGATCTTTTATCACATCCCCTACGATCTTTCCTCTAACGTACACCTCCTTTTCCTTGAAGTCCGGCAGATTGGAGCGCTGATATGCAAGGAGCATAGCGAAGAAAAAGAGAAGTAGATGTAAAAGCTCTGCCCTATTCACTCCTATGGAGGCTCAGCCCCTCACAGACTTTCTTGAAGGCGTCTAAAATATCCCGGGACCTCAGCCTGTTGTAAAGGTTTTTCGCTCTCTCGTAGTCGTAAACATGAACGAGCTCGTTTCTTATCTTTATAATCTCCGCAAGTATAGGTTCGTAACCTTCCGGAACCACACCCTCCTTTATCAAAGCGTCAAAACAGGATTTAGGGGAATAACACTCTACTCCCCTTTCCTTCAGAAAGTCCTTCGCACTCTTCCACATAGCTTCGAAAGCGTATTCGAACCTTTTGGTCGTTATCTCTATGAGGAACTCTTCAGAGAACATATTAGGAAGCGCCTGGGATGTTAAAACCTCTTCAAACTTTCCAAGCGCTCTCTCAAATCTTTCAAGAGATCTTCGGAACCTTTCCAAACCACACCCTCTCTTAGAACATTCTCAAGAAAAACTTTATCCTTCACCTCACCTAAATCTACTACCTCAACCTCCCTCAGAATAGGGAGATTCTCTATCCTGTCCATAATACGTAGGTATAACGTAGGGTCTAACCCTCCTCTACAGTATATACCCACGTCTATGTCGGAGGTTCTACTTATGTTTCCCTTCGCCACCGAGCCGAAGAATATCACGAGGCAGTCCCTGTCTCCGAGGGTATCTTCTATTGCACTACCGATCATGTTTATGTAGTCTTCGCGTGCGTAAGGTTTCACGCACTCCCTCTTAAAGTTTCGAGCGTTTCCGAGAGGGCCTCTATATGTCCTTCCATCCTGCCCATTATATCCTCGGCTACCTCTTCCCTGTATGTGTGAACCGTCAGATTTCTGTCTTCAAGTAGGCGGAAGAGCCTGCGTGTAAGATCCTCCGATATATAGCCCGCAGAGAAAAGCTCTCTTATACAACTCCTAGGAGACCTGCAGGTTAGACCCTCCCTTTCTAAGAACTTCTTTACAGCTTTCCACATGATTTCAAAGGTAAACTCAAAACGCTGGATGGTTGAATCTCTATAGAAAACGTATTCCTGTGAGCCCTTCAACTCCTTCGCCTTTAAGAAGGCTTCTCTTAACCTTTCCAGAGCCTTAGCAAAGTCCTCTACGGGTTTCTCGTATCCACCCAAACCTTGCCTTCCCTGATTATCTCTTCTTTAAGATCTTCTGGAGCTTTGGAGAGTTCTATCAGATCTACCTTTTGAGGCAGATCTGATTCCTCGAGTATCCCTTTCAACTCAACGATCACATCGTACAGATCTTGGTCAGAGTCTATCGCTATATCAACGTCGGAATGAGGGGTGAATTTTCCCTTTGACCTTGAGCCAAAGAGTATAATACGAGCCTTTATATTTCTCTTATCGAAAAACTCTTCGAGAAACTCTCGTAGCTCTTCAACAGTTTCGAGCTTCAGATGAGCTCCTCCTCTACCCTGAACTGGAGCGCTTGGGCAACATGGTCTGCTTCTATGGTATTACTCCCATCCAGGTCTGCGATCGTTCTTGCCACCTTCAGCGTTCTGAAGTAGCCCCTGCCAGAAAGTTTAAAACGCTCGACCGCATTCTTAAGAAGATTTTTAGCCTCCTGGGAAAGCATATTCAAACAGAACCTCTCAACCTCGGAGTTCGTCATCCTTCCGTTGAAGTCGGTATTCGAGTCCTTAAATCTTTCCCTTTGGATCTCGTAAGCCTTCAGAACCCTCTTTCTGACATTCTCGGAGCTTTCACCATTTACGTTCCTCACAAGGTCCTCATCCTTGACGGGATCAACCCAGACCCTGAGGTCTATCCTGTCCTTTATGGGCTGGGAGACCTTTGAACTGTAAGCCCTTATCTGATTCCGAGTGCAGGTGCACTCTTTAAAGGGGTTTCCAAAGTTCCCGCAGGGGCAGGGGTTCTGGGCTGTTATCAGGGTAAACTTTGCGGGAAACCTGATCCTCCCCTGTGCCCTTGAGATGTTTATGTATCCGTCCTCCATCGGCTGGCGAAGGACCTCTAAGGATCTCCTAGAGAACTCGGGGAGCTCGTCCAGGAAAAGGACCCCTTTATGGGCGAGCGATATCTCCCCCGGCATGGGCACCGAGCCTCCCCCTATGAGCGATACTTCGGAGGCGGTGTGATGAGGAGATCTGAAGGGTCTCTCCGTGATCAGTCCGTCAGAAAGCAGCCCCGCGACGCTGTATATCCGGCTGACCTCGAGCATCTCCTCAAATTCCAGAGGGGGGAGTATGGTAACAATCCTTTTGGCAAGCATGGACTTTCCCGAACCCGGAGCCCCTATCATGGAGAGGTTGTGGGCTCCCGCAGCTGCCATCTCAAGGGCTCTCTTCGTAAGACTCTGTCCAAGAACGTCTCCAAGGTCTATGTCCAGGTTTCGGTTTCCATTCAGAAGTTTTTCGTAGTCCACATCAACAGGCAGGGTTTCTCTGTTCCCATTAAGAAAATCAACCACGTCACTAAGGTGTTCGAAGCCGTAAACCTTGGCCCCCTTCACTACCGCTCCCTCGACAGCGTTTTCTAAGGGTAGAACGAACTTCGTATGACCTCCGCTCCTGAGAGAGGCAACCACGGGAAGCACCCCGGAGACCCTGCTCAGCCTCCCGTCCAAGGAAACCTCTCCCAGAAAGACGAACTCCGCAACCTTCTGAGGATCTATGTGTCCGCTCAGAGCAAGTATACCGATGGTTATGGGAAGGTCGTAGAGCGTTCCCTGTTTCTTGATATTGGAGGGGGAGAGGTTCACGGTTATACGTCTCTGTGGGAAGTTAAAGCCCAAGTTCTTTATGGCGCTCCTAACCCTCTCTTTAGACTCCTTTATGGCCGAATCGGGTAGTCCGACGATGTTGAAGGAGGGTATTCCTGGGGAGAGGTCAACCTCCACGTCAACCTCGTACCCATCTATTCCCCAGATCCCTCCGCTCTTTACCTTTACAAAGCTCATCTCTTGCAGGCCTCTCTGAGGTTGTGAATTATATCCTCGAAAGCGGGTATGACCTTCTCGGTTACAAAGCTGAAAACATCTTCTGCGAGGGAAAAGTCGTAGATGTGAACTATGTTATTTTTCATCCTGACAATACCCGGAATGTCCTCAGAGTATTTATCATCTATGAGGCCTACAGAGTACAGGGATTTGAAACAGTCCATAGGGGAATTACACTCTATTCCCTTTTCCTCCAAGAGGAAGAGCCTTATAGTCTTCCAGAGGGATTCGTAGGTGTACTCGAACCTCTTTGCAGTTACCTCGTAAAGTATTTCTCTGGGCAGAGAACCTTTCAGGTCCTTCACCTCCTTCAATCTCTGGAAAGCTCTTTCCGTTTGATCCAGCTTCTTAAGTAGTCTCTCCCCACATGCCATATAATTGCTCCCTTGAGCGCGAAGAGTAAGAACTCCTCATCGAGATGCCGCAGCTCTACGAGATCTATCTTCCTGAGAGTATCCACATCCTCGTTTAGATCTCTTTGAAGTTGTAGGAAAACCTCGTCCGGTATCGGCGTAGTACAGTCTATCCCTATATCTATATCTGATCTTGGCGTCGATTTCCCAACGGCTTCCGAACCGAAGAGGATAACAACACACTCATCCAGATTGAGGTTTTGTTCCAGAACCTTCATTATCTGGTCCTTCAAATCTTCAGGTATCATCTTCTGTTTCTATAGAACTTCAAGACCTCCCCGTTCTCAGCGTCGAGGATTATGTACCCTTCGGTACCCTTCACCTTCCAAAAGCACTCTCCCGTTCTCTTTGACTGGCTTATCCACGCCTTAAAGGGTGTTCCTACCTGCGACCTTGCTATCTCCACGGCCCTCTCTATATCTATCGCCCTTCTGATGCAGTCGTAGTAGCTGCCTGCAAAGGATAAACCAAGAATGGAAATAGAGACGAGAAAGCTTATCATCCCTCACCTCCTTTATGTAGAATACCCCAACCGCTTCCGGATATTTTAATTCGCATAAGGCACTCATGCAAGGGAATTTTCACTGCTGGGGTTTATATATCCTGACTCAAGTTCTAAGTTCCTTTTCCCGGTGTGTCTTTCGAGCTTCCTCCAACCACTCTAAAAAGAGCGCAAGGAAGATACCTAAGAAGAGACCAGATACAGCAGCAACAGTCAGGACTAAAGATATTTTAGGTTTAGAAGGCTTCGACGGTATTATGGGCTTGTACAAAACCTCAAAGGGTTTGAGCTCTTTTATCAAGTATTCTGTATAAATAAGCTCTTTTTCCAGGTCAGCTATAATCTTATCTACCTCAACAGGATTGTAATCAAGAGCATGGTTCTTTTCTGTTGTAGATTTATGTTTATAGGCTTCTTTCAGCATATCCTTTAATCTGTTTACTCTCCTATCAAGAACCAGCTTTAGCGCTTTTATCTTTTCGTTTATAACCTTTTCTGTGTCAAGCATATGCATTAATTCTTCATAAGCTTTCTGTATAGCTTCTTTCTCATATGCTTCTATTGTAACTTTTACAGTTGATACTACTCCTCTACGTTTAAGTAAAGATTTTGCATTGATAGATTTTATACCCTCAATATTGAGGGTAGAAGCTTTGGCATTTATCAAGCTCGCAAGCTCCTCAGGCAATAGGATAAGCTCTTTTTCCACGCTACCACTCAACAACGATGTAGGGTCCCAACC
>JALWEK010000215.1 GCA_027014185.1 Aquificaceae bacterium | reverse complement strand
CGAGAGGCTCAAGGGCACGCTAAACGAGGTTATAAAGATCGTCAGACTCCAGGATGAGGAGAAGGAGGTACCCAAGTCCAAGGAGGCTGAGGACCTTTCCCTCAGGGCCGGGAGGGTCCTCTCGAGGATGGTTTATAGGGGAGTGAGGAGGGAGATAGCAAGGAAGCTAGTAGAGGAAGCCTGCGGATACGATATAGAACTGGGAAAGCTCGACTTCAAGGATGAGATCCACGAATCCCTTACGGAGAGCTTCAGGAAGAACATACTCATAGAGGGTGAGAGGATCTTCGAGGATACTCCGAGGATCATCGTCCTGATGGGTCCGACCGGCGTGGGTAAGACCACGACTATAGCCAAGCTCTCCTACCTCTTCAAAAGGGCCGGCAAGCGCCCTGGGGTTATAACCCTGGATAGCTACAGGGTGGGAGCGGTCGAGCAGCTTAGGGCCTTCATAAACATAATGGAACTGCCCTTCAGAGTGGCGGACACACCCGAGGAGTTCCTCAAGAGCGTGGAGGATATGGAAAACAGGGACGTTATATTCGTGGACACCGCTGGAAGAAGCCAGCACGACAAACTCAGGCTCAACGAGCTGAAGCTGTTCCTAGAGAGCATCGACACTCACATATACCTTACCCTCAGCGCCAACCTCTCCGAGCTGGTAATGTACGAGGTTATCATGCAGTTCGGTATTTTCCCGATAAGGGGTCTCATATTCTCTAAGCTCGACGAGACCTCGTATCCTGGGAACGTTATAAACGTAGCTTACAGGACGAAGCTCCCTATACTCTGCTTTACCACCGGACAGACCGTCCCAGATGACATCGTCATGGCAAACTACGACTTTCTCACGAGGCTTATCTTAGAGGAGAGACATGAGCTTGAATCAGCAGGCAACCCACCTGAAGCGTAGGGAAGGTGCCGAGGGAGGCACCAAGTACATCGCCGTTGCCAGTGGCAAGGGAGGAGTGGGCAAGACTATACTCTCACTCAGCATCGGCAAGGGCCTCTCGGAAACCGGCAAGAAGGTCCTCATAATAGATGCAGATCTTGGCCTGAGCAACGTTCACCTTATGCTCGGGCTGACTCCCCAGAAGAACCTCGCCCACTTCTTCTTCGGCGAGGCCACTTTCGATGAGATAACCGTCAGGATAGACGAGAGGTTCGCCTTTATATCGAGTGGGAACGGGATATACGAGCTCGCCAAGCTCCCCAAGGATCAGATAATCAGCCTCGTGAGGAGGCATCAGGAGCTTGCAGAGGAGAACTACGATTACGTCATATTCGATACCCCTCCCGGTATCCATGACGACACGGTAGCAGTCGTTTCCTCGGCAGACTTTCCCGTGATAATAACCACACCCGAACCGACGGCTGTGGCGGACGCTTACGCCCTGATAAAGATAATAAACAGGGAGAACGACGTTAAGGACTTCTTCCTCGTGGTAAACAAGGTCGAGAGCGACAGGGAGGGGAAGAAGGTTTACGAGAGCATAAGGCTCCTCACGGAGAGGTACACCAGCGCCCAGCTCAGCCACGTTGGGAACATAAGGTACAGGAAGACGCTTATAAGGAAGATAATTGAGCAGGATCCCTTCGAAAGGGGATTTATGGACGACGTGTATAATATTCTCTCCAACATGAACTTGGAGGTGGCTCCCAGGAGGAGAAGCTTCTGGGAGGGCATAATGTCAAGGCTGCTTGGAAGATGAAAAACCCTTACGACGTAAAGGATAGAGAGAGGGAAGAGCTCATACTCAAGTATCTTCCCCTCGTCAAGAGCATAGCCTTCACCCTAAAGAGGCATCTCCCACCCACCATAGACGTGAGGGACCTGATAGGGCACGGGATAATAGGCCTTATAAAGGCCCTTGAGAAGCTCGACACCCAGAGGAACCCTGAGAGCTATCTGAAGATAAGGATAAGGGGAGCTATGTACGACTACCTCAGGAGCCTGGACTTCGGGAGCAGGAGGATAAGGGAGAAGGAGAGGAGGATAAGGGAGGCTCTGAAGGAGCTCACCGAAGAGCTCGGAAGGGAGCCCACCGACGAGGAGATAGCCCAGAAGCTCGGTGAGAGGGTGGAGGACCTCCAGCACGACCTTAGCAAGATATCCTTTTCGTACATACTCAACCTCGACGACATATTCACCGAGGAGAGGAGAAGCTACGAGGAGGTTATAAGCTCCAAGAAGGTGGACGTTGAGGAGGAGATAGTTCAGAAAGATCTCTCCGAGAAGCTCAAGGAGGCGATAGATAAGCTCGACGAGAGGGAAAAGCTAGTTATCCAGCTTATCTTCTATGAGGAGCTTCCCCTCAAGGAGATAGCTAGTATCCTTGGCTGCTCCATATCCAGGGTTTCCCAGATAAAGGGAGAGGCGATAGAGAAGCTGAGAAAGTTCATGAAAGATTTTTAGACTCTATCCACTCCTCGAAGCTCTTTCCTTTCTTTATGCTCTCAAGCATCTCCTCTTCGATAGGCGTCAGGTCCTTGGGGATAAGGACCGGCCTCTTCTTTAGTGTGTTCTCTATCCTGTGCCAGAGTTTCCAGAGCTCAATGAGCCTGTGATTTCCGGATAGGAGAACATCCGGAACCTTCAAACCCCTGAACTCCCTCGGCCTTGTATAGACCGGGTAGCCGAGCCATCTACCCCTGTAAGAGTCCTCCTCTATGCTCTGAGGTTCGCTGAGAACTCCCGGGATGAGCCTGCTCACTGCATCTATGAGTGTGAGGGCCACGATCTCCCCTCCGCTCAGTATCAGATCTCCTATCGAGACCTCCTCGTCCACCAAGCTCTTCACCCTCTCGTCCACACCCTCGTACCTCCCGCATATTATCATTATCTTTTCCTTCTGAAGTAGCTCCTCAACGTAGCTCTGATCTATTTTCCTTCCCCAGGGCTCGGTTATTAGAACGTAAGGCCTCCCGTACCTTTTCACCACACTATCATAGGCTTCGAAGATCGGTTCAGGTTTTAAGACCATCCCCGGGAGGCCACCGAACGGAACGTCGTCCACCTGTCCCTTGGGAGCGAACTCCCTCAGATCCACAGCCTCTACCTTTACCTTTCCCTTCTTTACAGCCTGCCTGACTATCCCGTAATCGCAGTAGCACTCGATTATGCGAGGGAATATGGTGAGAACGAAGAAGTGAACCATCAGCCTTTCAGGAAGTTCCTCACCAGTTCCTCCGCCCTCCTCTGACTGAACCTGTAGTAGGTCTCGATCGTGGTCTTCACGTTCGAGTGTCCGGCGAACTCCTTGACCACCTCAACCGGAAAGCCGCTGTTCACCAGGTTCGTTATGTAGGTATGCCTGAAACTGTGAACGCTGAAGGGGATACCAAGCCTCTTGGAGAGCCTATCTGTGTAAACCTGGAGCACACCCCTCTTTACCGAAAAGTTCTCCTCGTAGTTCTCGAGCCATCTGAGCATCCTGTCGGTGATCCTGTAGGTTTCGTCCCTGTCGGGAGCGATGACCGGTGCCAGCCTGCCCTTGTTTCTCTTGGTCATGTGAGGCTCTAGCTTTATCCACAGGATTCCGCTCTTGTCCAGGTAGAAGTTCCTCCTCCCGAGGCTCTCGAACTCACCCAGCCTTATACCACTGTATAGGAAGAGAGAGTAGACCTTCTCGTACTTCTTACCCTTAACGGCTTCGAAGATCCTCTCCACCTCCTCTCTAGTAAGGGCCTTGGGGTAGGTCGGACTCTTCTTGGTGTTTAGCTCCTCCCTGATCTCCTCTATAGCCTGCTCTATCTCGGTGAACCTTTCCCTGTCTATGTACTCCCTCCTCAGGAGGAACTTGAAGAAGTGTTTGAGGGCTGAGAGGTTAGCCAGCATCGAGGTTGGTCCCAACTGTGAGGTGTCCGCGTACCTGTATATCTGGGTAGAGGATAGGTTGAAGAGCTCGTCTTCGTTGTCTATCGAGGAGGCCTTGAGGAAGTTGCTGACGTGCCTCAGATAAGCCTCAGTGGTCCTTTCGCTCTTCGTTCTCGAGAGGTTTCTCTTCCAAAGCTCGAGAACCTCCATCCCTTTAGATTATACTTGATGGAAGCATGAAGTCTCACCCAAGTGAGGTTATCTAAAGCTTTTCCTTTCTTGAAACTTTGCCCACAGAATGAAGCCGAGACCTGTGAGAGCGACGAGGCCACCGAGCACTAGATAATATGTGAGGAATTCGCTGTTCATCTTTTCCTGCTCTCCCTGATTAATATAAACCCTACCATAACAAAGAACAGCCATAAGAGAAAAAAGGCAAAAGCGTTGAGCAGGTCTGCCTTACCCTGTGCAAACGGTGTAATAACCCCCACTATCAGAAAGCCAAGGGTACGCTAAGGAAGTGTTTGCCGAGTTCTTCCAACTCCTTCACACGAAAATTCTATTACGATGTTTAGGTAGATTATGAAGGTCATTTCAATCGTCGGATACCACAACACTGGGAAGACTACCCTGATAGTGAAGCTTGTAGAAAGACTGATTGAAAGGGGATACAGGGTAGGATACGTAAAGCACGACCCGAAAGGGCACGGAGTTACGGACAGAGAAGGCTCGGACACGGAGAGGGTCTTCAGGGTAGCCGAGAGGGTTGTATTGGCATCTCCTGGCAAGGTAACCCTATGGACTCGGTTCGAGGACGATCCCTTAAAGATAGCAAGAGAGTTCTTTCGAGGCTTTGACATCCTCATACTGGAGGGTTACAAATCCCTTAAGGGAATACCCAAGGTTGCCATCGGGGACGTTGATGCCGAGAATGTGATCTTGAGGATTGAAGACGATTACGAAGTAGGGGATATTATAGAATTACTGGAGAGGATGGAGGACAACCTATGAGGATGAGATGCTTGGAACATAGAGAGCTGTGTCCCTTCTGTCATCGGATAGCCCTGAAGGTGTGCGAGTACACCGAACCCTATCCCCGGGTGGAGGCCACCTGCGAGTGCTGCGGATACAGATCCTACGATATCCCCATGAAGCTGGACAGGGAGACCTTCTTCAAGATCCTTGACAAGCTTTCGAGGAAGGAGATAGGGGAGATATGCGTGGACGACAACTGCGGCTCCAGGGACATAATAAAGCTCCTCCACGAGGGCAGATACACCGAGTACAGATGCCTCGAGTGCGGCGCGGAGTGGAACAGCGATGAGATCCTCAAGGCCATAAAGAGGGTTAAGTCCGTCCAGAACTACGTAACCAACGGAACCAGCCTTATAGACGTTCTCAAGGCCGAGGAGGGAGAGTGTCCCCTCTGCGGATGGGATATAGGACATCTTCACGAGGGTTACGCCGTGGAGATAATGTGCCCCGTATGTGGGTACCATAACGAGTTCAAGGAGGAGTTCCCCGAAAAAGAACCCCCTCCTGAGGTCTGTGCCCAGTTCGAGAAACCCGAGGAGACTGGATGAAGCTCCCCTTCCATGAGCTACACAGGTTCATAAACTGGAAAGAGAAGTTTTTGAGGGATTACGAGAAGATAGAGAAGAGCGACCTCGACCTGATAAAGGAGGAGATAAAGGATCTCTGGGACGAAGAGCCGGACGAAAGGCTCCTCAAGGCCATAAGGTCGATGTACGTGGGGGGTATGGAGAGGAGGGTCGAGGACGAGGAGATAAGGAGATGGACGAACTGGGCGGCCGTGAAGACCTACAAGACTTTTAACAGGTTCCCCATACTCTCCGATATAGAGCTCGCCTTCGTCTTCTATGCAATAGGTAAGCTCTTCGTTCCCCTCCTACTCCACGAGAGGGGGGTTAAGTCGGAAGCTTTCAAAAAGCTCCCGAAAGAAGAGCAGGAGGAGGCGGTATTCGAGGAGCTCGACACCATCTGGGAGACACAGCTCACCCTGATACTTCAAGCCTTGGAGTTCTTAGACCTGAAGTCTATAACGAAGTGAGCTCCTTTCTCGGAGGGCAAGGCTCTTATCTCCCAGCCGTGGTCCTCCACTATCTTTTTCACTACAGCCATCCCGAGACCCATACCCTTGGGGTTGCTGGAGTAATAGGGTATGAATACGTTCTCGATCTCCTCCTCCCTAAGCCCCCTGCCGTCGTCCCAGTAATCTAACCTGTCGTCTCCCACCTTTATCCTTATCTCCTTGGCCCCCCACTCTATGCTGTTGTTTACGAGGTTGTAAAAGAGCTCCTTCAGGAGGGCGTAATCCCCCTTAACGACCTTGTCCCCCTCAAGATCTATCCTTACACCCGCCGAGGAGTAGAGCTTCTTCAGCTCCTCAACCAGCTGTGAGATCCTTATGTCGGTGAGGTTCAACTCCTTCCTCGGCGAGAGATGCTTGAACTGGTTCACGAGATCGCTTATCCTGTCTATCTCCTTAAGGATTATCCTCACTATCTCCCTGAACTTCTCAGGATCTATCCTGCCCTCCTCCGTGTACCTTGCAAGCCTCTCGAGGTTGAGCCTTATCGGGGTTAGGGGGTTCTTTATCTCGTGGGCTATCCTCTTGACAGCCTCCTGCCAGGTCTTGAACCTCTCGGCGAGGACTATGGAGCTTACGTCCTCCACTATGTATATGTCCCCCTCTCCCCCTCTGACCTTCTCAAGCTTGTAGTTTCCGTTATGCCTCACTATCCTTTCTACCTCTTCCGGGTCCTTTC
>JALWEK010000214.1 GCA_027014185.1 Aquificaceae bacterium | reverse complement strand
TTCTTCTGGTCCGACTTCTGCGACTGGTACATAGAGTTCACCAAGGAGAGGATTTACAGGGAAGCCCCCGAAGATAACGAGGAGGAGAAGGCGAAGGTCCTCTCCGAGAAGCTCACCGCCCTCTACACATTACACTACGTTCTTGAAAAAGCCCTCAGGATACTCCATCCCTTCATGCCCTTCATAACCGAGGAGATATGGCACATGCTCCCCGCAAGCGATGGTGAGAGCATATCGCTAAAGGATTTCCCCGAAAGGAAGCAGGAGGAGATCTTCCCCGAAGAAACTCAGAGGATAGAGAGGCTCAGGGAGATAATCACCACCGTGAGGTCTCTGAGATCCGACTTACAGATAGAGCCCTCCAGGAAGCTCAAAGCCTACTTCAGGACGGAAGGGGAGCTCTCGAGGTCCGTGATAGAGGAATTCAAGAGCCACATCCTGAACCTCGCCAAGCTCTCCGAGTTCGAGGAGGTCTCCGAGAGGTCCGAGGGAACGGTCGCCACCTTCTCAAGGGACGTGGAGATATTCCTCTCCGTAGAAGGTGAGGTTGACATTGAAAAGCTCACCGAGAGCTACGAGAGGAAGAGGGAGAAGCTTCTCTCAGAGCTTGAGAGAGTAAACAAAAAGCTCTCCAACGAGAACTTCCTCAAGAAGGCTCCCCCAGAGGTGGTGGAGAAGGAGAAAAGGATAAAGGAGGAGCTCGAGGAGGACCTCGGCAAGGTGGACAGGATACTTGGCGTCCTCAGGAGCTGAGGAGTTCTCTGACAAAGCTCTCAAACTCCTCCCTCGATACCTTCTTCCAGTAGCCGTGTCCCGGCAGGACCCATTCGAACTCGAACTCTAACAATTTTTTCATAGAGCGCTTGAGCTCTTCCCACGAATACCAGCAGTAATCCTTAAAGGCTACAAGTTTCCTTCTCCTCCTGCTGTAAGCCAGGTGGTCTCCGGTGAAGAGGTATCTGTTCTTGTAAAGTAGAACCATGTGCCCCTTGGTGTGTCCCGGCGTGGGTATTATCAGAAAGTCCTCTCCAAAGGGCAGGGGCTCAAACCCTTCTATCAGTATCTCAGCGTCCGGAACGGCGTGGGAGTCCTCCCTGTGAATTATTCTCTCTGCCCCGAACTCTTTCGCGTACCTGTCGCAGTCCGCCACATCGTCCTCGTGGGTTAGAAATATGTACCTCAGGCCTCCAAGTTCTTTCAATCTTTTGACAAGATGCCCGCTGAAGCGTGGGGAGTCCACGAGCCAGTTGCCCTCCGGATGTTTTATAAGGTAGCTGAGCGCCCCGTAGGACCTATTGGAGGAGTAGCCCGTTAGGTAGATACCCTCCTCTATCCTTATCGGAAAGGTCTCGTGGATGCGGGAGGGGATCTTTCTGGAAACTGTCCCTATTGCGGAAACCGGACAGGAGACGAGAGCCTGGAAGGATCTGAGCTCCTCCTCTTCGCTCTCGGGTTGCTTTACAACGCAGGCGGTCTCTTCACCGTCCCCGAAGACCTCAGGCGCTATCGTCCTGCAGACGGAACAGTCTATACAGCTCTCGTCCACGAAGAACTCTCCACCGGCGTTACAGGAGAGTCTTCTCTTCAAACTCGCCATGGGTTAAATCTCGGACCCTCACCCACGGCAGGTTATGACTCAGCATATCCTGGGCAGGAGCTCTCCAGAAGGTGCTTCCATAAGCCTCTTCGCTCCGTAGGGTGTCTTCAAAACAACCCTCGCCTTACCTTTGCTTACCACCCTTCCTATGAGTTTTGCGTCCCTTCCGTAGGGATGGGACCTTAAAGTTTCAAGGACGAGCTTCGCATGATCCGGAGCAACGGCGAGAACTACCATCCCCTCGTTAGCGAGGTGGGTAGGCTCAAAGCCGAGAAGCTCGCACAGGCCCTGAACAGACTCTTTGACAGGAATCTCCTCCTCATCAACCTCTATCTCGACATCAGACTGCTCGGCCCACTCGTTCAGAACCGCCGCGAGCCCCCCTCTCGTAGGGTCTCTCATGGCGTGAACCTCAGCCTCTGTCTGGAGGACCTTCTCCACAAGCTCCCAGAGGCTCCTGCAGTCACTTTCTATCGGGAGCTCGAACTCCATCCCCTCCCTCTCAGCGAGTATGCATGCCCCGTGGTCTCCAACCGTTCCAGAAACGATGATGGCG
>JALWEK010000213.1:9450-21212 GCA_027014185.1 Aquificaceae bacterium | reverse complement strand
GCCTTCGGTATGATAGGTACCCTTATAGGACTTATACAGATGCTCAAGAACCTCAACGACCCATCTGCACTGGGACCAGGTATGGCGGTCGCCCTGATAACCACACTTTACGGGGCTATCCTTGCCAACGCCTTCGCCATACCCATAGCCACGAAGCTAAAGAAGGTCAGGGACACGGAGATCCTATACAAGACCATATACCTGATGGCGATAGAGGGTATCCAGAAGGGTGTGAACCCCAACATCCTCAGGCAGGAGCTCTCCATAATGCTCGGCCTGGAGGCGGCCGAGGAAGTTTGAGGTAGAGCATGGCCAGGAAGAAGGAAGAGTGTCCTAAGCCGCCAGCCTGGCTCACCTCCTTCGGGGATCTCATGTCCCTCCTGCTCACCTTCTTCATACTCCTCTACTCGATGAGCATAATCTCCCTCGAGAAGTTCTACCAGGTTCTGAAGGGCCTGGTGGAGGCCTTCGGAGGCAGGCAGGTTATATTCTCCGAGAGCGGCGCCATGAAGGGTTCCAGGATACCCATCAACATGGAGAACATGCACTTCAGGGTTAAGAAGTTTGCCGAGCTCAAGAAGGAGATATCGAAGATAAAGCAGGAACTCATGAGCATGGGCATACAGGCCGATTACCTGGTCACGGGAACCTGTATGAAGCTGAGGATAAACACCAGCAAGCTCTTTCCCCTTGGCTCCGAGGAGCCCTACCCGGAGGCGAAGAACCTTTTCCTCAACGTGTGCGAAAGGCTGAAACCCTACTCGCTGCCGATAACCTTCGAGGGCTACACCGACGACCTTCCCATATCTACGCCCCGGTTCCCCTCCAACTGGGAGCTCTCCGCGGCTAGGGCCCTCAGCGTTCTGAAGCTCTTTGTGAGCTGTGGATACCCCCCGGACATACTCTCGGCCGTGGGCTTCGGAGAGTACCACCCCATAGCCCCCAACGACTCGCCGCAGAACAGGGAGAGGAACAGGAGGATAGAGCTGTGCATAAAACTCAATCCGTGAGGTGAGATATGGCTTTCAAGAAGAAGGAGGAGTGTCCAAAACCGCCAGCCTGGCTCACCTCCTTCAGCGACCTTATGTCTCTGCTCCTTACCTTCTTCATACTCATATACGCTATGAGTAGCCTCGACGTGGCCCAGCTCGAGAAGTTCATCTCCTACTTCCAGCCGGAGAGGCAGATGTTTATAAGGAAGACATCTATACTACCACCCATAAACCCACCTCCGAAGGAGGTCGCTCTTAAGATAAAGAGGAGGATACAGAAGGTCCTCCCTCCCTGGGCCTTCCAGATAGTGATAACTGCGGACTTCGTGAAGCTCAGGCTCTTCGACAAGATCTTCTTCGAGGACGGGAGCTACAGGCTCACCCCGAAGGCTCAGGAGAGCCTAAAGGAGGTGGCGGACGTTCTCAAGAAGCTGCCCGACAACACCTTCATAAGGGTGGAGGGGCACGTGAGCAAGATAGTGGAGATAAAAGACCCCTACGTTAGGGACAAGTGGGAGCTATCCCTCAGGAGGGCCACCGAGGTGGTCAGGTTCCTTCAATCTGAGGGAATAGATCCCCGCAGGATGGCGGCTGCCGGGTTCGGGGACATGAAGCCCCTCTACACCTGGAGACAGCCTATACTCTTGGAGAGGAACAACAGGGTCGAGATATACATAACCCTGAGTAAGAGGAAGGAATAAAATAACCTTTATGAGGCTTGGGGTTAATATAGATCACGTTGCCACCGTCCGTCAGGCGAGGAGAACCTTCGAGCCCAGTCCAGTGCTGGCAGCCCTCATAGCCCAGCAGGCGGGAGCAGATCAGATAACCCTGCATTTGAGGGAGGACAGAAGGCACATACAGGACAGGGATCTTGAGCTAATAAAGGAGCTCGTTATCGTGCCCGTAAATCTGGAGATGGCTCCCACCGCGGAGATGAAGGAGATAGCCCTCAGGGTCAAACCCGACAGGGTAACCCTGGTTCCCGAAAGACGTGAGGAGATAACCACCGAGGGAGGCCTCGACGTAGCAGGTATGAGGGAATTCCTGGGAGACTATATAAAGGACTTTAAAGGGAACGGGATAGAGGTCTCCCTATTCGTAGATCCGGATGTGAAGCAGGTAGAGGCCAGTGCGGATGTGGGAGCGGACGCCGTTGAGCTCCATACCGGGGGCTACGCCAACCTGTGGAACGAGCACAGATTTGATGAGGCGGAGGAGGAGCTAAGGAGGATAGAGGAGGCCGCCAGGCTAGCTAGGGACCTCGGCCTTAAGGTCTATGCGGGGCATGGCCTTACCTACCAGAACGTTAAGGGGATACTTAGATTAAAGAACCTAATAGAGGAGCTGAACATAGGGCACTCTATAGTCGCGAACTCGGTCATATTCGGCTTCGAGAGGGCCGTTAAGGAGATGATAGCTATATTAAAGGGAGGGTAAGTTATGGAGGTTATAAGAAAGGCGGTTCTGCCTGTTGCGGGATGGGGGACGAGGTTCCTCCCCGCCACCAAGGCTATGCCCAAGGAGATGTTCCCCATAATAGACAAACCTGTCATCCAGTTCATAGTTGAGGAGCTCCTCGACGCGGGGATAGAGAACATAATCTTCGTTACGGGAAGGCACAAGAGGCCGATAGAGCACCACTTCGACATAAACACCGATCTAGAGAGGCACTTGGAAGAGGCTGGGAAGGAGGAGATCCTCGAGAACATAAGGGAGATAAGCCACATGACAAACCCCATATACGTGCGCCAGAAGGAGCAGCTCGGCCTCGGGCACGCGGTCCTCACCTCCGAACCTGCCGTCGGGTACGAGCCCTTCTTCGTATCCCTGGGGGACATAATCCTGGAGAGAGGGAGCGAGGCCCTGAAGGATATGATAGAGATCTACAACAGGTTCGGAAAGAGCGTCATAGCCCTGTTCGAGGTGGATCGGGAGGAGGTAAACAAGTACGGGATAGCGAAGGTAAAGGAGATAGAGGACGGCGTTTACATAATCGAGGACCTGGTAGAGAAGCCCTCCCCAGAGGAGGCCCCCTCGAACCTCGCGATAGTCGGAAGGTACATATTCACGCCAAAGATCTTTGAAAAGCTGAGGGAAACTAAACCGGGGAAGGGAGGAGAGATCCAGCTGACCGACGCCATGAGGCTACTCTTGGAGGAGGAGGCCATCTACGCCTACAAGTTCGAGGGTAAGGTATATGACACCGGGAACCCGATAGACTACCTCAAGACGGTGTTCGAGTTCGCCCTTCAGAGGGAGGACATATCCGGAGAGCTCATCCAGCACATCCAGGAGCTGATCAGTAAACAAACCCAATTGATAGATAGATCTTGAACTTGGAGGTCGGTTTCCCAACCTTGTTCAGAGGCTTTGCGAGATCAAGTCTTATAAAGCCCGCAGGAGTCCTCGCCCCTAACGCAACGCCAAGATCGTACTTGAGATCCCTGAACGTCTTCGAGAAGTTCTCCCCCACGTTACCCGCTTCGGCGTACGTGCCTGCCCATAGGGGTTCCCTCACGCTGAATAGGACCTCGGCCCTTCCGAAAGCGTAGGTCCTTCCTCCCTCAGGGTAACCTATCGCCTCATAGTCGTACCCCCTCATGTCCCTGAGGCCTCCGAGGAAGAACCTATCGAACACCGGAGCCTCCTCCCCTGCCCAGCCAAGGGCGAGCTTGCCGTTCAGAGCGAGCCCCTTGATTATCTCCCTGAGTATAAAGTTGTTCGTCTCTATAGTGTAGTAATCCCTGTCCCCCTGCGCTCTTGTAAGCCTTATGCTGTTGTGGGTTACGTTGCTCGGGTTTACGGGGTCGTCCCTCCTCTCTCTCACAAGGTAAACACCGAACTTGGTCAGATCGTACACTCCTGCCCCTGCACCGCTCACATCGTTCCTAGTTCTGGACGCAAAGATGCTTACGCTGTACCACCTCTTGGGTCTGTACCCGAAGGAAAGGGAGTATCCGGTGCTCTCAAGATCGAAGCTCCCGTGGAACTCGAGCCTCCTGAAGGCCGATACGTCACCGAAGTACTTCCTCGAGAAGAGGAACTTGTCCGAGAGGCTCAGCTCGTAGGTCTGGTACTTTTGGCTCCTCGATGCCGAGAGCTTTGCAGTTATACCTACCCCGAACAGGTTCTTGAGCTTCACACCCCCCTCTAGTTTCAGCTTCTCCTCGGTGTTGTATCCAACGGCGAGCTCGAGAAGCCCCCTCTTGTCCTCCCTCACCTCAACCAGCCTGTGAACCAGCTTCTTCTCTCTGTCCACAAAGTTCTCTATCCTCACACCCGTAAAGTTCTCGCTCTGTATAAGGTTCCACAGGCTCTCCTCTTCGGCGTCAACCGAGAAGTACCGCTGCTTCACGACGGTGTAGTATATCTCCCTCGGATGGGTCTTCTTGTTACCGTATATGAGGAGCTCTCCGTACCTGTACCTTTTGCCCTCCTTCACTCTGTACAGGTAGGTGAAGAGCATCTCATCCTCTCTCTCCTCGAGCTTGACCTCCACCGAGTAATCACCGTCCAGATAACCCTCGCTGTCCAGGTACTTCCTTATATCCCTGTGTAGGCTCTCTAAGAGCTTCTCATCGAGTATGGATGGGAGTAGAGATCTGTACTTGCTGAATATACCCTTCAGCTTTTTGTCCTTTCCTAAGTACTTTATGTCCTTCAGAACTACCCTCTTGCCCGGGTCGTAATCTACGATCAGGTACACCCTCTTCTTTTGTCTGTCCACCTCCTCAATCAGGTCGATCTTAGCGAGCAGATAGCCTCTCTCTTTAACCCTCTCAAGGAAGGCGTTCCTTATGCTCTCTATAGCCTCCCTGTCGTAGAACTCGGGGAGTTTAAGCCCTTTGAAGCCGAGGGGAACGAGCCTGTACCTCTCCCCTCCCAATATTTTGAAGCTTATCCTCCCTTCCTTGAAGGAATAGTCAACCTTAACGTCGAAGAACCCCTTACTCCTGTAAAACTCCTCTATCCTCTCACGGGTTCCCTCCAGAAAGAAGAGATCAACGCCGGGTGTGTCCGTATCTATTAACTTCATAAGCTCTTCCTTTTCAAAGCTCTCGTTACCCTCGAAGCTTATCCTGAACCTCTCTCCCTCGCTGACCAGGTAAACCGGTACGGCGAGACTTCCCTTTCCGAAAAGGACCTTCGTCACCGCGATCGGATGGGATAGGAAGTTGGAAATCCCCCTGAAGAGGGCCCCAGCTCCATCGATGAACCTCCTGCGTGTTGCCTCTACGCCGGGGAAGAGAACGTACACGAAGGGCTTTATCGCTCTCACCTTCTCGGTTCTCTCGTAGTAAACGAGGCTCTCTAGAAATCCCCTCTTCCTATAGAACTCCTGAACCTTGAAACTTCCCTTCTTCGCCCTCTCCTCGTTGTAAACCTCTCCAAGTCTTAAACCGGCCTCGGTGAGCAGCCTGATGTTGTCGTAATGCTTCGCTCCTTTAAAAAGGGCTCCCCCAAGGAAGTATAGCTCCCCTTCCCTGATCTCCACCTTCATGTAGGCAAAGCCCTTCTCGTCCACCCTGACCCCGATATGTACCTCTGAATCGAGGAAACCCCTGCTCCTGTAAAAGAGCTTTAGGGTCCTCTCGGCTTCCTCTGGGTCGAAGTTCACTAACGGCTCGCCCTCCCTGGCAAGTATAAGATTCTTTATCTCCTCGTCTCCGGCGAACCAGTTCCCCCTTATCTCTACCTTTTTAAGGATCGGGTACCTCTCCACGTAGATCACCGTATCCTTTCCCACGCTCATTATCCGAATATCTTTGACGTCTTTTAACTTCTGGAGTGCCCACAGGATGAGGAAAAGGTTCTCTTCAGTGGCGATCCTCTGAAAGTTGTTGTTCCTAAGCGGGTAGTTGGATTCTATAAAAACCTTTGGAAAGCTTAGGGAGACAAGGAGAAGAAGTAAGGGAAAGTATCTCATCTTTAAGTAATGAGTATAATGTAAAAGCCATGATAGAGAGGTACACGAGGGAAGAGATAGGCAAGGTATGGTCGGAAAAGAACAAGTTCCAGAAGTGGCTCGAAGTTGAGATAGCCGTTTGCAGGGCCTGGGCGAAGCTCGGAAAGATCCCCCAGGAGGCCCTTAGAAAGATCGAGGAGAGGACGCGGATAGATGATGAGACCCTTGAGAAGATAAGGGAGTACGAAAGGAGGTACAAGCACGATGTTCTCGCCTTCGTATCGGCGATCTCGGAGCAGGTAGGGGAGGAGGGACGTTACATACATCTCGGTCTCACCTCTTCGGACGTGATAGACACAGCCCTCGCACTCCTCATGAGGGACGCCTTGAGAATACTGATAAGGGACGTAGAAAGCGTTATGGAAGAGCTCAGGCGCCTAGCCTTTGAGCACAAGGACACCCTCATGATAGGAAGGACCCACGGGGTTCACGCAGAGCCCATCACCCTGGGGATAAAGTTCGCCGTCTGGTTCGACGAGATGAGAAGGAATAAGGAGAGGCTCGAGCAGGCCCTGGAGAGGGTCTCTTACGGGAAGATCTCTGGGGCCGTCGGAACTTACTCGAACGTTCCCCCCGAGGTAGAGAGGATAGCCCTCGAGGAGCTCGGTTTGAAGATAGAGCCTGCATCGACCCAGATAGTCCACAGGGACAGGCACGCCGAGTTCATGGCAGCGATGGCGATAACCGCCTCTTCTCTCGATAAGTTCGCTACCGAGATAAGACACCTCCAGAGGACCGAGGTCCTTGAAGTTCAGGAACCCTTCACCGAGGGGCAGAGGGGGTCCTCGGCGATGCCCCACAAGAAGAACCCCATACACTCCGAGAGGATATGTGGCCTGGCTAGGGTGATAAGATCCAACCTGATTCCAGCCCTCGAGAACGTAGTTCTCTGGCACGAGAGGGATATCTCCCACTCATCGGTGGAGAGGGTTATCCTTCCAGACTCCTCGATAGTCCTCGACTACATACTCAACCTATTCCTGGAGATACTGAAAGGGCTCGTAGTTAATAAGGAGAGGATGCTCAGGAACATGGATCTTTCCAAGGGTCTTTACTTCTCGAGCAAGGTTCTTGTGGCCCTAACGGAGAGGGGTATGCTCCGGGACGAGGCGTACGACGTAGTCCAGGAGGCCGCGATGGAGAGCTGGAACTCTGACGTCAGCTTTAAGGAGGCCCTTCTCAAGAGAGAAAGGGTTAGGGAGCTCCTCTCCCCCGACGAGATAGAGAAGATCTTCGATCCCTGGGAGTTCGTGAAGCACAGGGATTACATCTTTAAGAAGGTATTCGGCTAGGATATAAGCTCCTCGAGCCTCTCCTTGAGGGCCTGGTAGGTGGCCTGCCTCACCAGGTTCCTTATGTCGAGCTCTTCAAAGGCCTTGTTTACCTCCTGCTTTATCACCTCCGAGATCATATCCCTTATATCACCCATGCTCTCCCTGAGGGCGTTAAGGACGGCCTCCTTTATCCTGTCCTCGGAGAGTGCCTTCGAGACTGCGTTCTCTATAAGGCTGTCCAGGTCTATCTGCCCGGCCTCTACCTGTGGGACAGCCGCCTGCTGCACTACCTCTTGGGTAACTTCGGCCTCTTCCTCCTCTTCCTCCTCGCTCACCTGCTCTACCTCGATCTCCTGCTCCTCCATTATCTTTTCTAGAGCTTCCAGAGCGGGAATCTCTTCCTCCTCCTGAGGTGTCTCCTCTATTTCGATCTCGGGCGTTTCCTCCACGATCTCCTGAATGGTCTCCTCCTGGGTGACAGGTTCTATCTCGAACTCTTCGGGCGGCTGAGCCACTTCCTCCACAACCTCTTCAACAGCGCTCTCCTCTTCTTGGACCGTTGCTTCCTCACCGGTTTGGACAGACTCTTCCTCCTCGGTCTGCTCCGCGACCTCTCCAACCGCAGGGGCCTTTTCGAGCTCCTCCCTCACTATCTCCTTTAATCTCTCGGGATCGGTATCCCTAGATACTGCCACCTTCTTCTCTAAGGGTATCCCATCGACGTTTATGGGGAAGAGATCGTCCACCAGTATCACGAAAGGCTTTCCGGCTATCTCCGGATCGCCAGCCATCTCTATGAGCCCCTTCTCCGCTATCACTCCGGATATTGCGTCGAAAACAACGAGCCTGGCATCCTTTGCCTGTTCCATGGCCTGCTTGACTGTCTTTACGCTCACCACATCGTACTTCTGACCGAGGGAGGCCTTAAGGGTGTCTATCAGCGTCTGATCGAAGGACACTATCAGGACCTTGCCTCCCTCTTGGGGTTGTTCGGAAGCTTCCTCCTCTGTAACTTCCTGAACCTGTGGAGTTTCCTCCTGCGGGGCTTCCTCTTCTGCCTCCGCTGTTTCCTCCTCCACCTCCTGCGTTACCTCCAGAGCAGTGGGCTCTATCTCGAACTCCTCGGGAGCTTCGGGAACGCTCTCCTCAGGTTTTTCCTCCTTCACCTCTTCAGGTTTGAACTCGACGAGCTTCTGAACAACCTCCTTAGGGTCCGTGTCCCTCGGGACGAGCAGCTTCTGGGGGGCTATGATGTTCTCCTGATCTACGGGGAAGAGCTCGTCGTACAGGATAAGGTACCTGGCGTTACTGAACTTCTTCGTGTACAGCGTGTTTATGTCCTCTTCGGATATGGCCCCTGAGATGGCGTCGTAGATTACAGCCTCTACGTCTGAGGGTATCATCTTTATGGCTTCCTCGCTGTTCTTGGCTACGTAAACCTCGTGATCCTCAAGTGCCTTCTGAAGGCTCTCCGTAAGAGTCTTGTCAAAGGAAACTATAAGTACCTTCATGTCCCCACACCTCACCTCTTACTTGATCTATGCCTTAAGATACTATCCACCACCCTCTTCATCTCATCGACACTCTCCTCGGGTATAACCTTAAAGGTCGCCAGGGTGAGTCTGAGGGCTTTGAGCCTGTTCATAAGCTCTTCGGTTATACCTCCACTCTGGGCGAGCTCGAACTCCTTGACGGTAAAGTAGAATATGCTAAGGTAGAGGAGCACGCTCGCAACTATCAGGCCTGTGTAAAGATGGTTCTGTCCGACGAAGTTAAGGTAGTCCAGAGGATCTATCTTCTTCACGTAAGCATAGACCTTATCCTTCCCAAGGTTTATCTGGACTAAGTCGTACTTGGCCCTGTCTATGCTCGAGAGAGCGTTGGAGCTCACGAACTTCTCCCCCGTTCTCTTTGCGTACACCAGTATGGTTGTGTCCGGGAATGGAAGGCTAACCTTGCTCTTTCCCTCCCTAGCCTGGAGGAAGAAGGTGCTCAGGTTCGTCAGTATCTTCCTGTCTCTGTCTTTCAGATATGCTGTGAACGATATGTAAAGGGAGGCTATTACGAACAGGAGAAGGAAGAGCCACAGGAAGAATACGAAAGTTCTTCTCATATCAGTTTCCCCCTACCGTTATATCCTTGGCGAGCACCGAGGGGGATCCCACGTTACCGTAAAACTTAAGATCCCCACCCACCGCAACTATTTTATTCCAAAGGTCGAGAACGTTTCCAGCAACGGTAACTCCCCTCACAGCGTGTTGGGGCTTTCCGTCCCTGTACAGCATGCCGGAAGCCCCCAGTGAGAACTCCCCCGAAACCGGGTCCACCGTGTGCAACCCCATCAGATCCAAAACCAGGAAGATCTCCTTCTCAGAGGATATCAGATCTTCGATGCTCCCCTCACCACCCTCCAGGTACAGGTTCGTTACCCCAGAATGCGGCTGGTTCTTGTAGCTTCCCCTCTGGGAGTTACCCGTGGGCTCCTGTTCAGATAGGGTGGCCGTGTAAAGGCTGTGGAGAAAGCCCTTAAATACACCTCTCTCTATAACCACGTTCCTCCGCCTGCCGATCCCTTCGGCATCGTAGGGTGTGGTCTCGAAACCCTCCTCCATTGAGCCATCGTCTATCAGTGTGAGCAGATCGCTACCCACGGACTCCCCTATCCTGTCCTTCAAGAGGGTTTTCCCCTTCACCAGGGAGTCGCCCAGGAACATACTCGAAAAGGCCTCTAGCAGCATGGCGAAGCTCTCTCTGAAGAAGAGCACCGGCATAACCTTAGTCTGGAGCGGCTTGGGGTTCAAGAGTGATGTGCTCTTGAACACGGCGTCCATCACCATATCGTTCAGGTCGAGCTTACTTAGTCTCCTGGCTCCCCTGAACTCCCAGGATATGGAGGAGTCCTGCCCCTCCTGGGCCAGGGTGGCTATGAAGGAGGTGTAATAGGTTCCTTCGTAGCCGAACTTAACGCCGTAAGAGTTTGAGAACTCGACCTCTATAAGGCCCTCGGTGAGACTCGCCTTTCTGACCCCCTTTATTCTTCCGTCGATCTCCTTAGCCTTCTTCTCCAACCCCAAGGTCATATCTACCTTTTCCTCGAGGGGAACCTCGAGCCCCTCTCTATCGAATACGGACTCAACCTCGGAAATTTTAAGTTCTTTGTTGAAGACGTTTCCCCTGTCTGGAGTCTGGAGCTCGCACATCTCCATAGCCTTCTTTACAACGTCCTCGATCTTTTCCTCTTCCAAGCTCGAAGTGTAGGCAAAGCCCATCCTCCCATCCTTTAGCACCCTGACCCCCACACCGGATTCCTCCGAGCTAGAGAGGTTCTCTATCTCTTCCTGGGAGGTCTCTATCTTCAGCTTCTTTACCCTCTGCCGGAACACCTCGTACTCGAAACCAGGTCTTATGTACTTCTTTACAGCGCTCTCTATATCCTTCATCCCAAAATTATACCCTCCTTCTGTCCCTCCCCTTGATGTACAGGACCTTGGTCATCTCGAATATTTTCGAAACTGTTCCTCTGTCCAGCCTCTCTACCATCAGGGACTTGGGGAGCTCTATGTCCGGAACTATTTTCCTTATCTTCCTGTCCTTCTTCTCCCCACCGGTAAGGGAGAAGTTCGTTGTTATTATCGTGCTTTTGAGGTTGTTGTACCTGTAAGAGATTATGTAGGATATTATCTCCCTCTGCCACTCGGAGAGCCTCTCGCTGCCGAGATCGTCGAGGACTATAAGGGGGTAATTCAGGATCCTCCTTATCGCTTTCGAGGTTTTCCCTTCCTCTATGAGAGCCTTCAGCTTATATATCAGATCCTTAGTGTCGAAGAACCTCCCCTTTATTCCTTTCTCCCTATAAATCTTTTTAAGGATCCCAACCGCAAGGTGGGTCTTCCCTACTCCGGGATCTCCCACGAAGGTAAGACCTTTTCCTTCGGAAGGATCAAAGGAGGAAGCGAACACGAAGGCCTCCTTGTAGGCGTTCTCCTCCGAAGGGTCCTCGCACTGGTAGTTGTCGAGCTCAGCCTCCCAAAACCTCTTGGGTATTCCGAGGACCTTGTTTACGTTCTCCTGTTCAAACCGGCAGGCGCAGAGCTCTACTACACCGCCCTCCTTTGGAACGAATCCTGTTCCTCCACATTTAGGACAGCTGCTTTCCATTAGGGATAATTTAGGCCCGAAAGCTCCCTGAGATAAGCCCTGAGGTAATCGTAGGCGGAGACGTAGGCCACGAGTATTGAGGCCCATAGGATATGGATCCCGAAGGGGTACTCGGTCAGCAGCAGGGCGACGGCAAGGAATTCGAGGGAGGTTTTGAACTTACCTAGCACGGAGGCCTCGAAGACAACCCCCTGGTTTACGGCCACGCTCCTGACGAACGATATGCTGAGCTCTCTCAGGAGGAGCAGGATAACCGGGAGGGAGCTAACCCTTCCGACCTCTATAAGGGCGATCAGCGCCGAGAGTATGAATATCTTATCGGCGAGCGGGTCGAGGAGCTTTCCCAGGTTCGTGGTTTCCCCGTTCATG